>JBEKLX010000050.1:0-14444 GCA_050008795.1 Verrucomicrobiia bacterium
CACCAAGACAAACCGCCGCTCCGCCATCCGCGGATGCGGAACCACCAAATCCTTTTCAAGTATTTCCTTCTCTCCGAAATACAGAATGTCGATGTCAACGGTACGGGGCACATTCCTGTTTGCCAACCGGTCGCGTCCGTGTGCCTTCTCGTAAGCTAGAATCTTCTTTAGCAGCGTCTTCGGCGCGCCTCCAAACTCGATTTCAAGAACCGCGTTGAAGAATTTCGGCGAGCCGGGCGCACAGTTGACTGGATCAGTTTCGTACAACGGGGATGCCAAATGCCATCCCTCCTGAGACAAACTCAGGAGGTATCGTTTCACCTGCTGAAGATTCAGCAAGCGGTCGCCGAGATTTGAACCGAGCCCAAGACCAACTTTCATTCTTTCACCACAGAGACACAGAGAGCACAGAGTTCTTTGTATCCTCTGTGCCTCTGTGGTTCAGAAACCGTTGAGCCTCATTTCAACCCGAGCGCGTCTTGCATGTCGTAGAGGCCGGGCTTTTGTTTCACGGCCCACTTCGCAGCGAGGAGCGCGCCACGTGCAAATGTCTCGCGGCTACTGGCGCGATGAGTGAGTTCGATGCGTTCGCCAAGCGCGCCGAATATCACAGTATGATCGCCGACCACATTGCCGATGCGCAACGCATGGGCTGCGGTTTCTTTGCCTCGAACGCGTTTGAGGATTTCCTGAAGACGCTTTGCTGTGCCACTCGGGGCATCTTTCTTGGCCGTGTGATGTGTCTCGACGATCTCGGCTTCCCATTTCGGTCCGATGATCCCGGCGATTTTGGCCGCAGTCCAAAACAGCACGTTGACACCTGTGCTGAAGTTGGACGACCAGACAACCGGAATGGACTTGATGATGCCGCGCACCGCTTGTTTTTCCTGTTCGGTATGGCCCGTAGTTCCGATAACCAAGGCTTTCTTATGTTCAGCCGCGAGTTTGGCAATGGTCGCCGTCGTCTCGTGCGTCGAAAAATCCACGATGACATCGCATTTTCCGACGACCTTGCCCAAGTCATCGCCAAGGTCAATTTCGCCGACGAGTTGGATCTCCGGGTCAGCCTGTGCACAAGCGACCAACGCGCCTCCCATGCGGCCTTTCGCGCCGCAGATAATAACTTTGACCGGGCTGCTCATGCCTTCACCAAACCGAGTTTCTGAAGTGTCTTTCTCAATTCCGCCTTGTTCGCTTCGCTCATCGGCACCAGTGGCAGACGGTACGTCTCTTCAATCTGACCCATCATTGCCAACGCGGCTTTGACAGGAATCGGGTTGGTCTCGATGAACAAATCCTTAAACAGCGGGAACAGTTTTGCGTGAATCTGTCCGGCCTGCGCGAAATCGCCTTTCATGGCCGCATGCGTCATATCGGCGACCTCGCGAGGCACGACGTTGGATGCAACGCTGATGGTGCCCACCGCACCCACGGCCATCATCGGCAGCGTGAGCGAATCGTCACCTGAAAGGATGCAGAAATCGTGGTCCAACAATTGCCGCAACTGGCTCACGCGATCCACAACGCCTGTCGATTCTTTGACTCCGATGACTTTGTCAGGCAAATCACGACGGAGCTTCGCCATCGTGTCGTTCGACACGTCAACACCTGTTCGGCCCGGGATGTTATAGATAATAATCGGCAATCCGCCTGCTTCCGCAATCGTGCGGAAGTGGGCGTACAAACCGGCCTGTGTAGGCTTGTTGTAGTAAGGCGCAACCTGCAACGAGGCGTCGGCGCCGGCTTGCTTGGCGTGTTGCGTCAAAGAAATCGCTTCATCGGTTGAATTTGATCCGGTGCCGGCAATGATTTTACAGCGGCCAGCGGCGAATTTTACGACGAGTTCGATGACCCGATCGTGTTCCTCGTGGTTTAACGTCGGCGATTCGCCAGTCGTGCCGGCCGGAACGAGGCCATCCACGCCGCCACGAATCTGTATTTCAACCAATTCGCGTAGTCGATTCTCGTCCATCGCACCTTTTCGGGTGAATGGAGTAACCAAGGCCGTATAAGCTCCAGTAAACATAGCGTCGCCATGATAAGAGCGATGAGGACTTTTGCAAGTATAGAAGCGCGTTGCGCAGATTGGCGGCAGATGGCGGAGAGGGAGGGATTTGAACCCTCGATAGAGGCTTTAGTCCCCTATAACGGTTTAGCAAACCGCCGCCTTCAACCACTCGGCCACCTCTCCACAAAGGATACGACTGGAATATAGCCGAGAGATTATCGCGTTGGCAAATGGTTTGTCGGCAATCTATTCATAGGGAGGCGCGACTTTTTTGCTGTTGACCGACAAGAACGACTTTATTAGAGTGCAAGTTCATGCGGCTTATCGCCCGGCTGCAGGTGCGTGGCGAAACCGTTTTAAGAATAATTTGAATGAGCACTCGGAAAGTTAGCTTTGGAGTTGTGCTGTTGGCGATATGGTTGTCGTCGCCCGTTCTCATCCAGGCGCAGGTGAGCGAGAGTGGCGGCGCCAGCGGCCAGGAAGTAAAGATTACGAGAATTGTCCGCCAGTTGATAACGGCTCCCGACTACCGGGCTTGGGAAACCGGGACGATCTTCCGTCCTCCCACGCTGAATACGAAATGGCTGCAGGTCGAAGTCGAGTTTGAAAGCAAACCCGAGTGGGCCGACGACGTGCAGATTAAGTATTACGTGCTTATGGGCAAGGGTCAGGAAGCCCGGCTGTTTGTTGGCGAGACCACGCACGTCGACGTGCCGCATGGCAGCCGCCATTACTCGGCGATGTTTATGCATCCGAATACGGTCGAGCGGTACGGTCGCGGCCAGATTGAGGCGGTAGCAGCCCAGATCTTTTATAAGAACCTGCCCGTGGATCAGAACAGCGTACCGCCGATGGGCGCACGTTGGTGGGAGAAGTATACGCCGACGCCAGGCTACCTGCTCGTGCCACAGCAGACGCCGTGGATCTTGACCTCATACGACCGTTATGAAGCCGTGAAGGCCGCGCACTAATGAACAATCGACTCAGTCCACAGGAAACCTGATGCTAGCCTCCGACCGAATTTTGGCGCTCGATATTGGCGCCGCGACGATCAAGATGGGGGAGTTCCAAGTGATCAAGGGTCGTGGGTTGCAGTTGTTGAATTTTGCTCACACCGCATATGGTGCTGAGCCCGAACACGAAGGTAACCGCCATGATCGGCTCGTGACATGCCTGCGCGAGACTCTGCAGGCCGGCAAGATCAAGACCAAGCGGGTTGTGTTCAGTATTTCCGGACAATCGGTATTCACGCGCTTCGTGAAACTGCCGCCCGTAGAGCAAGGCAAGCTCCTTCAGATTATTCAGTACGAAGCGCAGCAGAACGTCCCCTTCCCTGTCGAAGAGGTTATCTGGGATTATCAGGTGGTCGGCACAGCGCCGGGGGGCGAACTGGAAGTGGTGTTGCTGGCCATCAAGAGCGACATCATTGAGGAACTGAATAGCGTGATCGAATCAACGGGCTTGCAGACCGATATCGTGGATGTGGCGCCAATGGCGCTTTCGAACGCCTTCCGCTACAACTATGGAGATCCCGAGGATAGTGTGTTGATCGTGGACTGTGGAGCGCGCACGACGAACCTTTTGTTTCTGGAGAATACGAAGTTGTTCACGCGCGCCATTCCGATTGCGGGGAACGCCATTACCCAGCAGATCGCGGCGGAGTTCGGTGTATCGTTCTCACAAGCCGCCCAGATGAAGGTTTCAAAGGGCATGGTTGCACTCGGCGGCGCGTACGAGGAACCCGAAGACGAAATCCAGGCGCGAATCAGCAAAATCATCCGCAACGTAATGACTCGCCTGCACGCGGAGATCGCCCGTTCGATCAACTTTTACCACAGCCAACAAGGAGGAAGCGCGCCCGCGCGCCTGTTTTTGTCGGGCGGTAGTTCCATCATTCCCTACACCGATCGGTTTTTCCGAGAGAAATTGCAGACTCCGGTCGAGTACCTCAACCCGTTTCGCAACATTGGTATCTCCGAACAGGTGCCGCGCGATGAACTAGCCCGTTGCGCGCACTTCTTCGGCGAAGTGGTCGGCCTGGGGCTTCGGAAAGCCGTCGGCTGCCCAGTCGAAGTCAGCCTGTTGCCAAAGACCATTGTCCACCGTCAACAAGTGCGACAAAAATGGCCATATTTTGCGGCGACGGCCGCCTGTCTGGTGCTAATCCCCTTGTCCTACTGGGCGACGACGAACAGGACGACCAGCCTGAAGCAAAAGGAACTGGGCATGGTTGATGCCGCGTCACAGCAGCTGAAGACATACGTGGATGAGATCCGACAAAAGCAGAAAGACATGGCCGAGATGGCGAAGAAATCCGATCAGATCGCCGAGGTCATCCGCCAGCGGAACTATTGGCCAGAACTCATGCAGGAACTTAACGCGCGGATTATCCCAAACATTTGGATTAACGCTATGACCCCGTTCGAAGTAGGGGGAGCCGCCGGTTCGTCGTCAGTTGCTCCGCAGGCCGCCGCCGGGACACGCGCGCCAATCGGCCGTAGCTTCGCCCCCAATCCTGAGCAGTCCGAGGAACAAGCATCCGAAAAGCCGCCCCCGGCTTCCCGACCCGGTCCAGTGTCCGGACCATCGGGTTCGCAGGTCATCCGTCCATCGGGTCCGCAGGTCATCAATGGGCTGCTAATCGAGGGCGAAGGCATGCATTCGCCCCAACCCGGCGAAGACCTGCACTCCGTCGATATGTTCATGGGTGAACTGCGTAAGTCACTGTTTTTCATGGAGAAGGACGGTATTGAACTTGTGAAACAACCAGATCCGTTATCGCAAGCGGCAACATTCCAATTCAGCTTGCGTCTCAAACTTCGCAACCCGATCCCCCTGCAGTGACCTCGACATGAAATGGGTAAAACATAATCTGATTCTGGTCGTATCCGCTTGTATCTTCGTTGCCTTTCTGGCTGCAGGCGGCTTTTTGGTGAAGAATGCCATCGGAAAATTGAAAGACATGGAAGCCAACTTGAGCGCAAACCGCACGTTGCTTGAGCAAATGCATGCCAACAAGCCGTATCCCTCAAAGGAAAACGTTGAACTCTTGCAGAAAGACTTGCAGCGCTTCACCAAACAATATGAGGCGCTACGCGACGCCATAGGCAAAGGCGAGCTTAAAGTACCCGACAAGCTGGATCCGATCGTGTTCCAGCAGTCGCTCTACCAAAAGTGGGACCGCTTGCAGCAGTCGGCCGCAAGTGCAAACATCAAACTTCCCGAAAGGTTTACGTTCGGGTTTGGTCGCTATCTTAATGCGGCCCCATGTACTGACGCCAAGGGCGACGAATGCGCGCGACGGCTGCGTTTGCTGATGACCGAGTTGCTCGCCACGGAGAAAATCACTGATGTGCTGATCCGCAGCGGCGTCGAAGATATCCGTGCTGTTCGGCGCGCCGAAGTCGAGCCAAACCCCGGTCCGGACACTCTCGGAGCACTGCCAGAGCGGAATCCCGCGTCACTCTATGAGACGCTGCCCTTTGAGTTCCAGTTCGATTGCACCCTCACGGGCCTGCGGGAGGTTCTGAATGGCTTGTTGCACTCAGAATATCTGTTCATCATCCGGTCGCTGACGGTATCGACGGAAACAGCTCAAGAGCAAGCACCGGTTGCCACTGCGGTCAACCCGCTTTTCACGCCACCATCTGCGCAATCAACTAGCTCACCAACAACAACTTTGCGACACCGACTCGCCGTCACCATTCGTATTGACTTGGCAGAGTTCCTGCAACCGCAAAAAGGCAAGCAGACTCGGCAGCCACCAACTAAGGTTCCATGACCATGGACTTCCTTAAAAAACACTATGACAAGATACTTCTCGCGATGGCCTTCATCCTTGTCATCGTCTTTGGCTCCATTCTCGTGCTGAAGGTTAACAGCCTCAGTAGACGACTGGATCAACCCAACACCCTTCTTGAGCCGCCCCAAAAGGCCACTTACGAGCAAATGGATACGCGCAAATATGCGGAAGCGCTGAACGTCCTGCAACACCCACCCGTGTGGGAGGCGACAGAAGTCGATCTCTTCCCGCGCGGAACGCCATCGCAAGCCGTGATTAGTAACAAGCCAATCGCCTACCTCCGACTTGAGCGGTTGCCGTTCGACCTCCTTTTCAAGGCGTATTCGTGGGACGCGGAGAAGAATAAGGCGTTCAACTTTCAAATCTCTCTGCGGGATCTTACGCGCGCCTACTTCACCACGGCGGTTGGCGATCCGGTAAAAGACAAGTTTGGAGATACCGGTTACAGCATCACCAAGTTCGAGCATAAGGTAGAGAACGTGCTCAATCCATCCATCGGACACAAGGTAGAAGTGGATCGTTCCGAGCTGACACTTGAGCGCCCCGGCGAAGATATGATCGTGCTCGAGTTGGGCAAGGTCCATCTTCGAACGGAGTCGGTTGCCACGGTGGTCTGTCAGGAGGATCCACAAAAGGAAATCCAAGTGCGACGTGGCCAATCCATCACCTGCCCCAGTAATACTTACATTGTCGTTGACATGAATGAGAAACAGATGGTAATCAAAAACTCAGATACCGATAAGCAGGACACCATCGAGAAGTATCAGGGTGTCGTCGCAACCGGTAGTGCAGGTGCAGTTCCATCTGGGCCTGAGATGCGAACAGCGGACCGACCGATGAACCGACGGACGCCCTCGCAGCAAGAGTAGCTTGGGGGACTGAAGTGATTGAGAGGAGCATGAAGAACATTGTTATGAGAAAGATTTCGTTGCTGCTGATCGGCAGTTTTTGCGTGACGAACTATGTGTGGTCGGATGGTTCGGTGACAAACTCAGGAGTATCGTCTCCGACTAACGCACCGCCGGTCGCAGTGAAAACCCTTCAACCGGAGGCCGCGAAACTTGTTGCACCGGCATCCGCGATGACGGCGAAGCCGTCGAGCATCGCTCCCGAGCCAGTACTCAAGGCCGAATCCCCGCAACGGGCGGCCCGAGAAGAGATCGCGCGCCGCCAGGAAGCCCAGATCACCGCGCGCCAGTTGATCGACCAAGGTATGAAGCTGTACTCCGGCGGCAAATATGCCGATGCCATCGTCAAGTTCGAGGACGCACTTAAGATACTGCCACGGGCAAGGGCGACCGAGGCTGATAACATTCGCGTCATTCGTGGGCTAACTGATTCCTATTATAGCCTGGCTAACGATGCCGCGAAAAACAAGGAGTATGACAAGGCAAAACAGTTGGCTAAGAAAGCCCTTGAGTATGATCCGCAGAACCATAAGGCCGAGTTTCTCATCGTGCGCATCAAGGCCGAAGAAAGCGGCATTGGACCTTCGATGACGTCCAGACCGAAGGAAATCCTGCCGGACGAGACCCCCGTGTTTCTCGAGAAACGCAATCAGATCAAGAAGCTTTTTCGTGAAGGTAAGATTCTCCTTGGCTCAGGCCAGTTTGATGAGGCCGAGAAGCGGTTCCAGCAAATCCTCCTGCTTGATCCCTACAATGACGATGCACACACGTTGCTGGAGAAAGTGAACGCTGCGCGACTCGGGTTCTTCGAACAGGCGGCTGACAACAATCGCACAGCATTGCTAATGGACGTCAGCCGCGGATGGGTCCCGCCTATCAGTTCGCAGGTCGAGCCGCCGAGGCCTGGTACGGCTACACCGGTAGCAGGCGAGTCAGAAGCACTGGCTAGAATCAAGGAGAAGCTTAATAAGACCATTTTGCCTGAGGTCAGCTTCCGTGATGCGACAATGACCGACGTGATCAGGTTCCTCGTCGATGAAAGCCGTCGATTGGATCTGCCGACAAAGGAAGGGGTCAACATCGTTTTGCAGACAGACCAGATGGGCGGCTCGAATGTGGCACGCCAGGTTTCGTTGAATCTTCACAACATCCCGTTGATCGAAGCTCTTCGCTATGCGACCACCGGGGCAGGTTTGGAGTTCCGGATTGAACCGAATGCCGTCTTGGTGGGGACAGGTCTTGCCCAAGCGCCAAACCAGATGATCACACGTACTTATCCTGTTTCCGGCCAAGCATTCCGGACCACGGTTATCGCCAACCCCGCCACTGCGGGGGGCGCCGCTGGTGGCAGCACCACCGCCACCCGTGCCACCGGCGAGGGTTCGATTACCGTCCTCGGCGGTAGTGGCGGTACCAGCACACTGGACGATGTGCGAAAGTTCTTTGAGGACTCTGGCGTGCCATTCCCCGCAGGTGCCAGCCTGAAGTACAATGAGCGATCAAGTACTATCATAATCCGCAATACGACGGAGAACCTCGAGATCTTTGAGCGCGTGCTCGCCAGCATCAACGTCGTGCCGATGCAGGTGGAAATCGAAGCGAAGTTTGTGGAGATTTCGCAGACTGACCTCGATGAGCTTGCATTCCAGTGGAGCGTTGCGCGCAAGGGCTCTGGCAGTTTTGACATCGCGGGCGGTAGCCCGTCGGAGCTGTTTCCGCCGGGCAGTGGCGTGAATCCCAACTACAACCCCGACATTACGCAGGGGTTGCGCGACAGCTCGTCTCTTTCAGGCAATGCGATCGAATCGCTGCTCGCGGCGAACGGATTCGGAACCGCCGCGAGCTCCTCCGCCGACTCCATTGCCACCATCCGCGGCATCCTCACGAATCCGCAATTCCAGGTCGTTATCAAGGCGCTGTCTCAGAAGCAAAGTGCTGACGTACTGTCGGCGCCGAAAGTCACCACCATCGGCGGCAGCGCAGCTGTGGTCAAGGTTGTCCAAGAGTTCATCTACCCCACAGCGTATAACCAGCCGCAAGTAAGCACATCAGGCGGCGGCACTGGCGGCGGCAGTGCATCGGCCGCTATCACTCCGGCCACCCCGAGTACTTTCAGTACTCGTGAAATCGGCGTGTTGCTCAATGTCACGCCCACGGTCGGCGCGGATGGCTATACGATCAACCTGACAATGATTCCTGAAGTTTCCGAGTTCGTCGGCTTCATCAACTATGGCTCACCTATGGGATTCAGTTCTGGAGCTAGTGTCGTTACGGTGGCGAATGACATCAAGCAGCCGCTGTTCGAGACGCGCACACTCACCACCAGCGTGGTGATCTGGGATGGCCAGACGGTGGTGCTGGGCGGCCTGATTCGCGAGCAACTACAGAAGATCGACGATAAGATCCCATTCCTTGGAGACATTCCGTTCTTAGGACGCTTGTTCCGCAGCAAGGTCACCAATCGTGTAAAGCGCAACCTGCTGATCTTCGTGACTGCGAACCTGATTGACCCCGCGGGCAACAAGATCCATAAACCATCGTCGGCTGGCGCAACACCCAGCTGATCGGCCACGGCTCTGAAACAACACCGACCCAGGTGTCGGGGTTGTTTTCTTTTTACCGATATGGTAGCATTAGCCCGTTATGCGCCAGACCTTTCTGCTGGTTGACGCCTTCTCGCTTATTTACCGCGCCTTTTTCGCCATCCCCACAACCCTCACTGCGCCTGATGGCCATCCGGTCAACGCGATCTACGGCTTCACCAAGATGCTGCGCAAACTGCGTGCTGATTGTAACCCCACGCACATGGCTGTGGCGTTCGATCTCGGCCCTCCGGTTCGCCGACTCAAACATTTGCCCACTTATAAAGCGCACCGCCCTCCCACGCCTCCGTTGCTTGAAGAGCAACTGCCTGGTATTCACGAAATGCTGGGCGCGCTCCGCGTGGCAATCGTCGAGATCGAAGAAGAAGAAGCAGACGACATCATTGCCACTTTGGCGACGCAAGTCGCCCGCGCCGGCGGTCGGGCGCTCATTGCGAGCAGTGACAAGGATTTCTTCCAACTGGTTGGCCCGCAGATCCAGATGATTCGTCCCGACGGCAAGCAGGCGATGTTGTTGGATGCCGATGCTGTTGTCGCACGCCACGGTGTGAAGCCCGAACAGATCGCTGACTACCTGAGCTTGATCGGCGATAGTGTAGACAACATTCCCGGCATCCCTGGCATCGGACCAAAGACAGCCTCCGAAATGCTTACAACGTTCCAATCGCTCGACAATCTGCTTGCGCGGACTGGTGAGATCTCAAAGCCGAAACTGCGCGAGACAATCGCAACGCACGCCGGCCAAATCCGTGCCAACCGCGTCTTGATCACTCTGCACACCGATTTGAACCTCCCTGTGTCCTTGGACTCACTTCACGCCCAATCCCCTGATGTCGCAATGCTGACGGCCTTGTGCCGGAAATACGGGTTCAAGTCGCTACTGGCGGAACTTCAAGCGCCATGCGAGCGAACCGGCGACCTGTTCGCAGTGACCTAGGCTACGCACCTGCTTCCACGTCCTTCATCACAGTGTTGCGAGAAACAGGCCGCCAAGTTTTGCCCGACCTGATCGATTGCGCATAACACCAGGTCACGGCATTTCGCATGGACATGCAGATCCTAGTGGTTAGTACACGAAAGTCTCCACTTCATAGCGGGCGAGGTAAGGTTTGCCCCGCGTGCCATCGAAATGCAGACCGGCGCGAATCGCCCGTTCCTGCGCGAGCATTTCGGCCTCCGTAAGGCGTTTGATGCCGTGCTCGGTTTCGTGCACAGCGTAGGAGCCACACGGAACGACTTCTAATGGAGAGAAGTAAACATAATCGCCGCGCTCGAGTGGAAGTTCGTTAAGCAACTGGGTGGTGCCGTGAACGTGCGCTGCACTGAACTTGTGGCCGCCCGCTCCAAGCAATGCGATCATGCCGACGGCAATCCGCGCTTCCTTTAAGGTTTGCACGGTATTGAAGATCGTCGCTGCAGTCGCCGGCTTGCGCAACCAGCGCAACAACGGGTCGTGACCACTCTCCAGACCGATATACACCCGGCGCAAACCAAGCCGCCGTAGTTCGGCAAATTCGGCGACCGATCGGTGTGGTTCCGTGAATGCATCCTGAAACGAACTTACGCCGTCAAAGCGCGTCTTGCTACCCAACCACCAACGAGCGGGGACATCCTGTTGCTCCGCAGAAGGCAATTCGAAGTGTTCGTGCAGAACGTGGAGGAACTCCACCAGCTCCGCCTGCGGCAACATTAGCGCGTTCGCTTCGCCGAGAAAGATGGAACGCCGCGCCCGCAATGCTTCGCCGTGGTAGGCAATGGCGGCACGAACGTGTTCGCGGAACTGCTGAGCCGTTTTGCAACGGTGAGTCACACCATGGTACAACTCGCAAAACAAACAATGGCCGTACGCGCAGCCTTCCGTGGCCTGCAACACGAGGGCATTGTACTGGTCGGGAGGCAGAACAGCCACGCGCCCATAAAGTTGCCTAAATCGCCGGGCGTCTTCCCGGGCTACATCCACGTCAAAGGCCACTGCGCGTTCGAGGACTGGACCAATCTTCTTTTGTGCTTCGTCGGGTGCGGGTGTGCCAAATTCAATCCCGCCTTGAGCGGGATCAATCTGTGCCACCCCAGCTTGGAAGTGCTCGTGGATGACACACAGTCGTTTGTGAGCTTCTGCGACCACCTCGTCAGCGGCTTCCGCAGGCAAAACCACGCGCGCAATGCCACCGCCGTCTTCTGCAGCCAGCTTCTGCGTTTGCAGGATGCGGTGGGACAAGCTGCGGCGGCGGTACTCATGCGGTGTGGCGATCTTGGTCAATCGACCTTCCAAGTCATAGTGCAGCGCCAGATCGGATTCGAAGTACACTGCGAGTTCAGTGCTAGACCGCGCCACATACACACGTTTCCCATCGGATAAACGCAACTGCAACCCTGCAAGATAGCCGGACACGCGATCAAGTGTGCGGTCAGCCTGATAAGGGAGAATCGGACCTGCGGATGGTGAACGGACGGTCATGGTACGACTTCGACCTCCTCATTTGCCGCCTGACCGATCTCCTCGTCCGTGAGATAACAAACAGGACCGGCGGCCCACGGGTCGCCACCCGAAAGCACTAGAATCGGTTTGGCGAACGCCACAAGATTGCTGATGAACTGGAGCGATTTCACGGTCGACATATCGCTCTTCATGGCCTGCTTACTCACGTTGAGGCGCCGACAGTGCATACAATCTAGGTTGCAGCCCGCCGTTATCTCCCAAAACAACAGCCGCAACACACTTGAATTCTCCAACCCCTTTATCATACCGACAAAAGTAATCTAACATCAGTCGCAGCCACGCGCCATCGGAAGGACAAGGCACGCTACTGGAGAGGTGATGCAGCCGGCCAAACCGGATACTTCGTGCCTCTCACGACGGATAGAAAGGCCGTCCCCGCGCGGTGCAACGACGCCAAGTGTCATATGTGACGGTGGTTCGGTAGATGTTCCGCGCAATACTCCTGCCCGTCGGTGCACCCGGGGCAAACATGGAAATCGAGCGTCGGCGAATCGTGCTCCGTCTTCCCGCAGGTGGCGCAACGGTGGAACGCCTCGCCGGTTTCGAGGCAACTGCGATCGCGAACAGCTGAGTGAAACGCGCGTTGGCGCTTCGCTCGCACCAGTCGCTCTCGCCATCGCACCAACGCGCTGCAAACGCGTGCCCGAATTCGTGAAGCAAGATGCAAAAATAGGTTCCAATGACAAGGAGCAATCCGATGAGAAGACTCCCGGATTCCTGCACCCGATAGAACGCGTAGATCAGGAACGTGAAGTGCAGCCGCACGTTGATCCCCCAATAGCGCCCAGCCGGAATGCCTAAGCTAAAAAAATCCGTCACTCCGCGCGAAGATCGCACAAAGTTTTTGGCATGTCGATTGCAACCTGGTAATTGCGAGGTATACCGGGTCTTGGGCCTGGTTATGTTTTTCCTCTTGCAAAGAGTTGGCGGAAGAATAGAATGCTCGTCCTTGCCCCGACACTAGGTGCCGGGACGGTAATGCCCTCGGGCATGAGCCAGGGCACAACAACATCGAACCAAAATTCTGCCCGCGTGGCAGGATGTCTCGTCGGAAGATTCTCGACACAGGGTGTTGGGCGGCGGGATGCAATATGGAGGACACATTGGCGAACGTAACTGTTGCAGAACTGTTGGAAGCAGGGGTTCATTTCGGTCACCAGACCAATCGTTGGGACCCCAAGATGAAACGATACATTTTCGGGGCGCGCAACGGCATTTACATCCTCGACCTCACCAAGACGCTCACCCAACTCCAAGTCGCCTGCGGATTCCTGCATGATGTCGTACTCAATAATGGCACCGTACTGTTTGTCGGCACAAAGAAGCAGGCACAACAAACCATCAAGGAAACGGCCACACGCGTTGGCATGCCGTATGTCGTCGATCGTTGGCTCGGCGGTACGCTCACCAATCTCCGCACCATTCGCAACAGCGTCAGCCGCCTGAAGCAGATCGACGCTAAACTGGCTTCGCCCGAGGCCTCACAGATACCGAGCAAGGAGCTCCCATCGTTGCGTCGCGAACTGGCGAAGCTCCACCGCAACCTTGACGGCATCGTCAATATGGATAGGCTTCCGTCAGCGATGTTCGTCGTGGACATCCACCATCAGGAAATCGCTGTCCACGAAGCACAACGGCTCAATATCCCGATCATCGCCATTGTGGACACCAACTGCGATCCGGATCAGGTCACATATCCGATCGCGGGCAACGACGACGCTATTCGCTCCATCAAACTCATCAGTACCGTCATTGGCAACACGGTTGCGGAGGCGTTGACGGAACTTGGTAAAACACTGCCGCAAGCTCCGGTGGCTGAACCAGCACCGGTCGCGACCGAGCCATTGGCAACCGCCGCCGACCTCGCAGCTCTGGCAACCCAAACCGAGCCGCCCGTCATACCACCGCAGATTTAACTCTTATTTCAATCCCTTCATACACCATGCAAATCAACTCACAGGATGTAAAAGCCTTGCGTGAAAAAACCGGCGCAGGGATGATGGACTGCAAACAAGCATTGGTCGAAGCCAAGGGCAATGCCGCCGAAGCGGAAAAGATTCTCCGCAAGAAAGGCATCGCTGTAGCGGGCAAAAAGGCTGCGCGTAGCGCCAAGGACGGCTGCATTGCATGCTACATACACCATGGCAGCAAACTCGGCGTGCTTCTCGAAGTCAATTCCGAGACTGATTTTGTGGCTCGGAACGATGTATTCCGCGAGTTCGTCAAAGACATCGCTCAGCAGATCGCCGCTGCCAATCCTAGCTACGTCAACCGCGAAGATGTGCCGTCCAACGTGATCGAAACAGAATCAGAAATCTATCGCGCCCAAGTCAAGAACAAGCCACCGCAAGCCGTCGAAAAGATCATCGCAGGCAAGCTGGAGAAGTTTTACTCCACTGTCTGCCTGATCGAACAACCATTTGTTAAGAACGCCGATATCACGATCAAAGACCACCTGACGGCGACCATTGCAGCGTTGGGCGAGAATATCGTTATCCGCAGGTTCGTCCGCTGGCAGGTTGGCGAGGAATTGCCCGGCGAAAAGATAGCCCAGGTACCCGCAGCGTAAACCCGGAGGAACCATCGTGAAGCCGACATCAGCTCCGAAATCCAAATATCGGCG
>JBEKLX010000051.1:0-14252 GCA_050008795.1 Verrucomicrobiia bacterium
GTTTTGACCTGCCGCCCAGTACTTGCGCGCGTACCTTCGCGTCGCCCTTGAGTTGTTCGACCAGCTGTTCCGTCTCGCGCACTGTCAGGTTTTGCCGTAACACGCGCTCGGCCACCAACCGCCGCTCCTCGGCGATGCTCAGACCTAAAATCGCTTTCGCATGACCAACGCTGAGCTGACCGCCCGCCACCCACGCCTGCACTTCAGGTGAAAGCTCCAGCAGCCGCATCACATTGGCCACAGTCACGCGGTTACGTCCGACCTTCTCGGCGATCGCTTCCTGCGTCAGCCCAAACTTTGTCGTCAACTGTTTGTATGCCTGAGCTTGTTCAATTGGATTGAGGTCGTCGCGCTGCAGGTTCTCGATCAGCGCGATCTCCAGCGCTTCTTCATCGTTGACCGCGTGCACGATGGCGGGAATCGTGGTAAGCCCCGCCTCCTTCGCAGCACGCCAACGCCGTTCCCCGGCGATCAACTCATATTTATCGGGCCCGGCTGTGCGTACCAGCACGGGTTGTATCACGCCGCGCTGCTTGATCGAATCGGCCAACTCGCGCAGTTGCTCGGCATCGAACCTCTTCCGCGGCTGAAACCGGCTCGGCGCGATGCTGGCAACCGGCACGTGTCGGATATCTTCACCACTGGGAAGCTCGCCTCGCGGCGAAGCCGAGGGCTTCACGGTTTTCGCACCGATTACCACGGAAGGGGATATTGCCGTGGCCGCGACCCCAATATCAGATGTCGGGGCGGTTGGTGCGGACACTTCCATATGTGGTGCTTCGACCGCCACACTGCGCACAAAACCGCTGCCAATCAGCGAATCCAGTCCCCGACCCAAAGCCTTTTTTGTCATGGAAACGCCCACCTCCACATGGCGGTTATCTACTCCCAAACCCGTATCTCGTCGAGCAAAATCAGCACGCGGATACGCTGAACAGAAGCTGGAGTGTCTTCGCTTTGACACGCGAAGAAAGAATGTCAGCTAACGCATTCATGTTGTATGCTTTGACCATACAATCGTACGGTTATACAATACATTTTTACGCCGATCTTAAAATTAACATTTAGCCGGTCATGTGACCACCCAAGTACGTGGCCGCAGATACTAGCGCAGCTAGGATGTCGAGATGTTCACAGGACAAAGAATTGGCCGACAAACTGACGCGACTAAAGGAGGTAATTTACCAACTACGGAGTCAACCCTAATGAATCACATTGCTTTTTGGGGAGAGGGGTTGAAAGAATGCTGTCATGTGGCGAAATGAGTTTCCACAGCTCTACAAGTTGTACGAAGCGAGTGACCGATCGCATGCGGACAACTATTTCACAAAGGGCTTCGACCGTATCTACGCTAATGACCGTGACGGGACCCGAAGGTCATTCGGACCACTTGAGAGGGCATTGGAACGCGTTGACAATGAGGCATGGAAGCAATTGGTGGGAAAAGCGTTGGGTTTTGTCACTCAGAAAGACCACCGGCGCGGATGGAGTCAACTATTTGACCACTTGTATGAAGCTTTTGGCTACGAGCTACTCGCCAACCGTGGATACACAAGCATTCAGTTTGTTGACCGCGGGGATGAACAAACTCCTGATCTTTTGGGTAAATCCCAAACCTCTACGGCGATATTGGAAGTTAAATCTATCGGCTGCTCGGATAACGAAATCGACAGGCGTACGGTTTGGCCGCCGCCACTGTTAGATTTGGCACCAGCGTTATCCGACAAATTCGAAAACAAACTTCTTGTCACGCTAAAGAAAGCGCGAGACCAATTGGAAAAGTACAACGGGCCGACCGACAAGAAGATTGTTCTGCTTGTTGTTTATATGGATGTGGACAAGTGGGGTAACGACAACATCGAGGCAGTTTGTAAATTCGCCAAACTCCAACAGACTGCAGGTATAGAAGTAGTGGTGCGTCCATTGGTCATTTTGTAATAAATCATCCAACGCAGCCCGTCGTGCTTTGGCAATCCGCTACTGGCGCGACCACGGGTGCGCTCAGGATGCCCGAAAGCGTGCCGGATCGAATTATTGCTGTTTGAGTTCGGCGTATAGCCTGTCGGCTTCGTCAAGCGCCGCCGATGCTTTCCGCTGGGATTCGCCGACCACTCTCTCAGCCATGAGGTCGTTAACCTTTGAAAATCTCTCGACGTTCTCGCATTCCATTCGGAAGTCTTCAAGCCGGTAGCCGACGCTCCACGCTCCAGTCTTGACGTTCTGGATGCTGCATGAGGTCGCCCGGCTATCCAATTTGTCATTCACCTCTTTCAGACGACCGAGCATCTCGGAGTCGTATATTTCGTGCACCTTGATCCAATGCGCGAGGTCAACTGCATCCTTTGCGGCAGCGACAACGGCGGCCACCTTGGCTCTGGCTCTCGCTGCCTCTTCTTCTGCCACAGCTTTGGCTCTGGCTGCCTGTTGGTCTTTCAAAAAGTTGTAGGCGAAGAAACCGCCAACCATCACGGCAATAAGCACCAGTATGGTGAGAATTTTCGGGAGCGAGCTGGATGCTCCGGCAGTTTTGTCCGGGGGCGGAGAAGGGGTAACAGCCTTATCTAAAGGTTTGAACTTGTAGGGCACCTCAAGTGATGCCCCGCATTTCGGACAGCCAACGAGTTGTCCCGCTGCCGCATCGTTGATCACGATGCTTTGCCCGCAAGATTCACACGCAAAGGTGATGTCCATGCTGACTCCTCTCGTTGCAGCGCATCCTACGCCGTGCGGGGTGCGCTGGCAATGCTTCAGAACCGGCCATGGATGCGTTCAGATTGGCCGTGTCGTTCAACCAATTTTTACGCTTCGTACTCGCGCAGCCGTTCTTCCAGTTGGCGGCGTGCTGTCGTCGAGGCCGACGGACAAACGATGACACGGGCGTGATTACCCGGGCCATTATTTCCGCGTTCTGTCCTTTTTCAGATTGATTTCGCGGTAGGGCGCTCCCAGAATCCGCGGCATGAAGTTCCTCACGGAATACTTGTGGTTCAATACGAAGAATCACCGCGAGTATATCCGCATCACCGACAAGGTCGAGGAGGCCGTGCGGAAAAGCGGCATTCGCGAGGGGATGGTACTTGTGTCGGCCATGCACATCACGGCGGGTGTGGTGGTCAATGACAACGAGCCGGGTATCTGGCACGACATCGACAAGTGGCTTGAGAACCTAGCGCCGCAACGCGCCGATTATGAGCATCATCATACGGGCGAATCGAATGCCGATAGTCACCTGAAGAACATCGCTGTCCATCACCAAGTCATCGTGCCGGTGACCGACGGCAAGCTCGACCTCGGCCCATGGCAACAGGTATTTTACTGTGAGTTTGACGGCCAACGCCGCAAACGCGCGATTATAAAAGTGATGGGTGAATGAAATCGAAATGCCACGATTGACGAAAATTTATACCAAGAGCGGCGACACCGGAAAAACCGGACTGATCGGTGGACGTCGCGTGAGCAAGGACACGGTACGAATTTGGGCGTGCGGCACCGTGGACGAGTTTAACTCGGTGATTGGATTGGCTCGAGCGGTCGGCGCATCCGAACCGTGCCAGCACAAGACCGCTGGTCGACGGCTCGACGCGGTGCTGGCCGTCATTCAAAACGATCTGCTGAGTCTGGGCGCGGAGTTGGCGACGCTGCAAAAGGATTTCCGAAAAAGCACGCCACGGATCGGCTCGAAACAGGTCGTGGCCTTGGAGAAGTTGATTGACGAGTTGAACGCCAAACTTGGGCCGCTGGAGGAATTCATTTTACCGGCTGGTTGCAGGACTGCCGGAGCGCTGCATCTTGCCCGCACCGTTTGCCGACGCGCGGAACGTTGTTGTGTGCGATTGGCCTGCTCGGAGAAAACCGGCGATGGTGTGCTGCCGTATCTGAATCGGTTGGGCGACGCCTTGTTCGTGTTGGCGCGCTGGGCCAATCATATCCGAGGTATTAGCGAAATCTATTGGGAGAAACGCTAAACGGCGGCCCGGTCATGCACAGACTAAATGGTCACCTAGGCGTTGCCGTAACGCCAAACAGATAATCTCGGCGATCTGGATGGTATTGAACCGTGAGCGGTCAATGATCAAATCGTGGTAGTGCGAACGCGTGGGATCGTGGACGCAGACGGTCCGAAGATAATGTTCCCGCTCTTTCTCTCCCTTAGTGACCTGTTGCGTCGCCTCTTGGGGCGAAAGATTGGATCGAAGAGCGAAAGCGTGAATCCTGAAATCGCGCGGCGCGATTAGGCGTATATGAATGCCGGTCTTCAAATCCTGCGTCAATAGATAGCTCCCGCGCCCGATGAGCACAGAATGTCCATACACCGCCAGCGAACGAATGACTTCCGCCAGTTTTCGATACACCAGCGCATCGTCCATTTTGCGGTTTAGAATCGTGTCGAACAACTCGCTCATTTCGTCGCGGCGGTGGCCGTCGAGCGCATCCACCAGGTCGCGGCGCAGATGCAATTCAGAGGCCACTTTGTCGAGCAGTTCACGGTCATAGGCGACCCAAAGATGCACTGGTTTGCAGCGTTCGTTGAGGAGCTTGACAAGTTGCTGGCCGACATCGGCGGCGTCACAACCGAACTCGCGGGAGATCGTGATGAACGGCAGCGTCTCCGGCGGACGCGGCTTGCCAGACTGTCGGGTTTGTTCCCACGCATGAACGTGGGCGGCAATGCGTGCTTCGAGGCTCATCGTTTTTCACTCCTGGAATAGTTCACCGATGTTTTACCTTGAGAGTGCTCGGCGACTTTCAACCGCGCAAGCGCCCGTTGGAAAGCCGACTGCGCTCGCGCTACGTCAATCTCCGACGCCCGTAGCCGCAGCCGTTCTTCCGCGCGCTCCTTCGCCTGCCGCGCGCGCTCCGCGTCGATATCCTCGGGCCGCTCCGCGCTACGCGCAAGCACTGTCGTCCGTTCCTTCTGCACGATGAGAAACCCGGTGCCAATAGCGACATAGCTGTCCTTGCCATCGGGCGTGTGAATCCGCAACACGCCGGGTTTTAGCGCGAACACGAACGGCGCGTGGTCGGGCAGAATCTCGAATACACCCTCCTGTCCCGGCGCGACGACAAATCGCACTGCCTGCTGCAGAAATGATTTCTGCAATGTCAGGATTTCGAACAGAAAAGTCTTCTCAGACATGACTAGTCTCAGCTCAAGCCGTTTTCATCTTCTCGGCCTTCTCACGCGCTTCCTCGATCGCGCCGACCATATAAAACGCCTGCTCGGGCAGGTCATCACACTTGCCGTCCAGGATTTCCTTGAAACTGCGCACGGTGTCGGCGGTGCGGACGTATTTGCCGGGGATGCCGGTGAACTGTTCGGCCACGAAGTTCGGCTGCGACAGGAACCGCTGAATTTTGCGCGCCCGAGCCACGGTCAGTTTGTCTCCCTCGCTCAATTCCTCCATTCCGAGGATGGCAATGATATCCTGCAGGTCCTTGTACCGCTGCAACACCTGCTGAACGCCGCGCGCCACGCGATAATGTTCCTCACCAACCACCAGCGGGTCGAGAATCCGCGACGTGGACGCCAGCGGATCTACCGCCGGATAGATGCCGAGCTCCATGATCTGACGCGAGAGCACGATCGAACCGTCGAGGTGCGTAAATGTTGTCGCCGGCGCAGGATCTGTAATGTCGTCGGCCGGCACGTACACGGCCTGGACCGAAGTGATCGAACCGTGCTTCGTCGAAGTGATGCGCTCCTGCAGCTCGCCCATTTCCGTGCCCAATGTCGGCTGATAGCCGACTGCGCTGGGCATCCGGCCCAGCAGTGCCGAGACTTCCGAACCTGCCTGCACGAAACGAAAAATGTTGTCGATGAACAGCAGCACGTCACGACCCTCGAAATCGCGGAAGTATTCGGCGTTCGTCAACGCGCTCAGCCCCACGCGCAGGCGCGCGCCCGGCGGCTCGTTCATCTGGCCAAAAACCAGCACGGTATTATTGATCACGCCGGACTCGGTCATCTCCAGGTACAGGTCGTTGCCTTCCCGTGTTCGTTCACCAACGCCTCCGAAGACAGAGTAACCGCTGTGTTCCTTGGCGATGTTACGAA
Source organism: Verrucomicrobiia bacterium (assembly GCA_050008795.1). Classification (GTDB taxonomy): domain Bacteria; phylum Verrucomicrobiota; class Verrucomicrobiia; order Palsa-1439; family Palsa-1439; genus CAIKBP01. The sequence continues at coordinate 6,056 of JBEKLX010000051.1, forward strand.
TCAATTCCATTATAAGCACCGTCTTGCCCACGCCTGCGCCGCCGAAGAAGCCGATCTTGCCTCCCTTGGCGAACGGCGCCATGAGATCAACGGACTTCAAACCGGTCTCAAACTGCTTCGTCGCCGGCACTTGCTCTTCGAACGCCGGCGCCGACCGATGGATCGGCAACCGTTGCTTGGCGGCGACTGCGCCTTTGCCGTCGATTGGATTACCGAGCAAATCGAACACGCGCCCCAAGGCCGCCGGTCCCACGGGCACCGTGATCGGGCCACCCGTGTCCAACGCCTCCATCCCGCGTACCAAACCCTGTGTAGCCGACATCGCCACCGTGCGGACGACGCGTTCGCCGAGGTGCTCGGCCACTTCGCATGTCAGATCGATGTGGCGCACAGGGTCTTTGATCTCGATAGCGGTGTTGATGGGCGGCAGTTCCTCGGTGAAAAACTCGATGTCCACCACCGGCCCGATCACCTGCACGACCTTGCCCTTGCGATGTCCGTTTGTTGTCATAATTCCTCACTCATCTCTCACCACGAAGTTCACCCCGTTTCACGGGGCGCACGAAGTCTTCGCAGGCTCCGTGTTTGCCGCGGACGACAGCGGCGTCTCGTCCGACTCGGCTTTCGTGGTGAATCCAAATCCTCAATGTTTCCCTTCCAACGTCACGGCACCGGAGATGACCTCCAGAATCTGCGTCGTGATTGATGCCTGCCGCGCACGGTTGTATTTGCGGGTCAACGTTCCAATCATTTCATCGGCGCCTTCGGCGGCCGTATTCATGGCAACCACTCGCGCGGCCTGTTCGCTCGCCTGCGATTCCACCAGCGCCCGGTACAACAGCACCTCGATGTACTGCGGCAACAATACCTTCAGCAGTTCATCGGCCGACGGCTCAAATTGGTAGAACGCCTGTGCACGCTTCTCCATCGCCGTCGGCTTCTCCAGCGGCAGCAACTGCTTCACCACGGGCGTGGATTTGAGCACGCTGACAAACTGCGTATAGGCCAGATAGATGCGATTGTATTTTCGCTCGATGTAGCTTGTCATCACCGCCTTGCTGATCGCGCTGAATTCTCCCAGCGCCACTTCGTGTGACGGTTGTGGGAAGTGTAAGTCAATTGCCACGCCACGCCGCTCAAAATGCTCGCGTCCCTTCCGTCCGACCGTGATCAAGCTGGCTTGCGCGGTCTGTTTCCCTAAAAACTCTTCCACCTCGCGGATGAGAACGGCATTGAACGAGCCACACAGCCCCCGATCAGAAGTGATCGTCACCAGGCCAATCCGCGTAACCGGTCGCTGCACCAGCAAAGGATGCTGACCGTTCGCACAACACGCCTGTACATCTTGCAGAATCTCGCTGATCCGTTCCGCATAAGGCCGCGCCGATTCGGCTTTGGCCTGCGCGCGCCGCAGGCGGGCAGTAGCGATCATGTTCATCGCGCGGGTGATCTGCTTGATGTTTCTCACACCTCGAATGCGGCGACGAATATCGCGTGTGCTAGGCATGGAGGATTACTTTGTTGAGAACAGGTCTTTGAATTCGTCCGAGGCTTTCTTCAAGCCCGATACCACTTCGTCGTTGAGTTCCTCCCGTTCGCGAAGCGTCTTGACGACTTGCGGGTATTTGTTGCGAATGAACGCGATGAACTCGCTCTCATACCGACGAATCGCGTCCACGGGTATCTCATCGAGGTAACCGTTCGTAGCAACCCAGATCACCATCGTTTGTTCTTCGATAGGCATCGGCGTGTACTGCGGTTGCTTTAGCAACTCGACCATGCGCTGGCCGCGCTCGATCTGCGCCTTCGTCACCTTGTCGAGGTCGCTCGACAACTGGGCGAACGCCGCCAACTCGCGGTACTGCGCCAAGTCCACACGCAACCGTCCCGCGATCTTCTTCATTGCCTTGGTTTGCGCGTTACCGCCAACACGGCTCACCGACAAGCCAACCGATACCGCCGGACGAATGCCCGCGTAGAACAGATCGCTTTCCAGATAAATCTGCCCGTCGGTAATCGAGATGACGTTGGTCGGAATGTACGCGGCGTAGTCGCCTTCCTGCGTCTCGATGATCGGCAACGCCGTGAGCGAGCCGCCGCCTTTGGCGTAAACCGGGTTCATTTCAGGCGCTTTGTCGTGAAGCTTGGCCGCGCGCTCCAATAGCCGCGAGTGAAGATTGAAAATGTCGCCCGGGAATGCTTCCCGGCCCGGCGGACGACGCAACAGCAGCGAAATCTGCCGGTACGCCTGGGCGTGCTTGGAAAGGTCGTCGTAGATCACCAGCGCATGTCTGCCATTGTCTCGGAAGTATTCGCCCATGGCGCATCCTGCGTACGGAGCGATGAACTGGATCGGCGCGGAATCGCCCGCTGTGGCGCTGATAACGATGGTGTAATCCATCGCGCCATACTTTTCCAATGTCTCCACCACGCTGACCACTGTGGACTTCTTCTGACCGACCGCGACGTAGATACAGATGACGTCGCCACCCTTCTGATTAATGATCGTGTCCACGCAAATGGCGGTCTTACCCGTCTGACGATCGCCGATGATCAGCTCGCGTTGTCCGCGACCGATGGGAATCATTGAATCAATCGCCTTCAACCCAGTCTGCATGGGTTCCTTGACGGGTTGACGCTCAATGACGTTCGGCGCGCGGCCTTCGATCGGGCGGAATAGCTTTGTATTGACCGGCCCCTTGCCATCAATTGGCTGGCCGAGCGCGTTGACCACGCGACCGCATAATTCCTCTCCGACGGGCACGGAAAGCACGTGTCCAGTCCGCTTCACCAAATCTCCCTCGCCAACCTGCGTGAAATCGCCAAGAATCATCGCGCCGACTTCTTCGCGGTCGAGGTTCATCGCCACGCCGAAAATGCCGCCGGGGAACTCCAGCATCTCCTCGGCCATGCAATTCGGCAGCCCTTTCATGCGGGCAATGCCATCGCCCGCCTCGACGACCTCGCCGACTTCCTCGATACCAACCTCGGCATGGTAATCGCGGACGCTGCGCTGCAGCGCGTCGGCAATCTGTTTCGAATTCAACGAAAGAATCTCTGGCATAACTATCACCTTTGCTTATTGCACTAACCGGTCGCGAATTTGGTAGAGTTTGTGGCGCAAACTGCCGTCGATAACCTGTTCACCGATCTTGATAACCACGCCGCCAAGAATGGATGGGTCAACCTTTTGGAAAAGCTGCACGCTCTTGCCCGTCACGCGGTTCAATTCGGTCACAAGCCGTCCTTCGACTTCGGCGTCGAGCGGCCGTGCCGTGATCACCTCGCCGCTGACCTTCTGGCGCGACGCCGATGCCACGATGTCGAATTCCTCAATGACAGCGAGCACGCGCCCGCCCCGGTCCTGGTCGCTCAGCGTAAGCAAAACGTTTAGCACCAGCGGATGGACGCGGCCCTGTAAGAGGTCGGCCAACGCCTGTCGGCGGCCTTCGCGTTTGACGCTAGTGTCTTTGAGGAACTGGAGTAGTCCGGGGTTGCCATTGAGCAACTCGCGCAGCCGAAACAACTCCTCCTCTACACGGCCAACGACTCCTTCGGCCTGCGCCATTTCGAAGAGGGCGCGGGCGTAACCTACGTTGATGGGATCATGGGGCATGGCCGACTACGTTTTACGGATCTTGCCGAGATCCTTAATGAGGTTCTCGACCAACTGACGATGCGTGGCTTCGTTGACTTCTTTCTCCAACACGCGGGACGCAATTTGCACCGACAGGTTGGCCACGGTGTCCTTGAGTTCCTGCACCCCTTTTTCCTTCTGTCGCTCGATTTCTTCCTGTGCACGCTGCACGACGGCGGACGCCTCGGTGTTGGCTTTGTCGACTACTTCATTGCGGACCTTCTCGCCAACCGCACGGGCTTCCTCAAGCAGCTTGTTGGCCTCAGTTCGGGCTTCGGCGATCTGTGTCTGGTAGCCCTCCATCAACTTTTTCGCCTCGGCGCGCGACTTCTCCGCTTCCTCGATGGATTTCCTGATTGTCTCGCCGCGACGGTCAAGCGCTTCGGCAATGGGTTTGAATGCGAACTTGCCCAACAACGCCAACAGCACCAGAAAAGCGGCCAGTGTCCAAATCTGAAGGCCCCAGTCTGTCGGCGGAATCTGGCTGCCACCGCCGGGTGGTGGCGCGGCTTCTTCCGCCCAGGCCACAACGCCAGTGACGGCGACGCAGCCCAACATGGCGATGAGCATGTGGATGATACTAATAATTGTTTTCATTGGGCCGTTACTTCGCGGCTAGCAGGATGAACGTGATGAGCAGGGCGTAAAGCGCCCGCGCTTCGACAAGCGCGAACCCGGTGAACATCAGGCGTTGCACCAGCGGCAACGCCTCCGGCTGGCGAGCTGATGATTCGATGCTCTTGCCGAAGATGATGCCGATGCCGATGCCGGACCCAAGCGTGCCGAGGCCGACGGCCAGACCCGCGCCCAGCTTGGCCAGCGCCGCCGTGCTGATCAGTTGTGTTGCAGTTTCAGGATCCATATTTGTTTCCTCCTCAAGTTAGTGTGATTCTTCCATCGCCTCGCCGAGATACAACGCCGTCAGCAAGGCGAAAATGAAGGCCTGAATAAAGGCCATAAAAATCGCAAACGCATCCATCGCGATAACACCGAGCAAAGACAGGGGCATAAAAAGTTTCCAAAACCCATGACTGAGCAGCCAGGTAATTCCGATCAAATCACCCGTCAATAACACCAGTATGATCTGGTGACCAGCCGTCATGTTGGCAAAAAGACGGATGGCCAGCGAAAACGGTCTTGCAAAAATGCCAATTAACTCGATGAACGGCATCAATGTAAAACGGAGCCAGGCAGGCGCACTCTTTGGAAAGAGCAGTCCCAGATAATATTTCAACCCGTGCTCCTTGACGGCGACCACCTGCACCACGAGAAAAACAAGGACCGCCATTGTCGCCGTGACGTTCAGATTGCTCGTCCCCGAATGGAAATAGCCGGGAATCGGCACCAAGCCAAGCAGGTTGCTGAACAGGATGAAGAAAAAGATCGTCACGACGAATGGAAACCATTTCACCCCGTGCTCACCCATGAATGCCTCGGCGACGTTCTCCCGCACAAATTCCAGAAGCGCCTCGACAAAATTTGAGAACCGCCCCTCGCCCGTCACACGCACCGCGCGCGCCGCGCCGGCCAGAAATAGAAAAGTCAGCCCCGCCGCCAACCACAGCATCACGACATAGTTGGTAAGGCTCAGGTTAAGGCCGAATAACTGGATCGGCACATGAACAATAGGATAAGACTCACCCATAAGTACTTATTTCTTTGGAAAAATCATCTGCTTCAACTGCCACAAGAACAACACACCATAGGAAACAAGTAAACTGCCCGTCAACCAGTATTTGTCCGCGTCCGTGAGCCGAAACACCAACAACAAGGCCACAACCACAAACGCCAGACGCGCCACCGCGCCCGGCACCAGCGCGAGTACACCGCGCGGCTGCGTTATGCGGTTCTTTCGTTGCAGTTCCCAGCGCTGTAGCGCGATGTAAACCAAGCCAATCGCAACCCCGAATACCAACCCCAGAACAGCAGGGCGATCCATCATCATCTACGGTCCTCCACATTGCCTTTGAATCGGCGGTAAACCATCAACATGCCCGCGCCCGATCCAAGCAAAAAGAACAGCACCAGCAACCACGGCGACGTACCGAACCGATTGTCCAACCACCAGCCAATCCCAGCGCCGACAAATGTCGCCGCCACCATGTCCGTGCCGACAGCGGCGCAACGCCACACCCTAAGTTTGCTGTTCGAATCCGCCCCCAAAGTGTTGCGACCATATCACAAAACCTACTGACCGCCAACCTTGCGTTTGCGCCGCGCCGTCCGCCATGCTATCAACTCCCTGATGCGCCGCGCTATCATTGATATCGGAACGAACACGGTCAAGTTGCTCGTGGCTGAGGTGCGCGACGGCCGGGTCACGCCGATCGCCGCCAAAGACGCGACCACGCGTCTCGGCGAACGCGTCCACGAAACGCAGCAGCTTTCTTCCGCTGCCATCTCGCGAACGGTCGAAGCGATTGCGCGTTTTGTCGCCGAAGCGCGCGCTCTTGGAACCACCGACATCACGGCCATCACTACCAGCGCCGCGCGCGATGCGATTAATCGCGATAATTTTTTTGAAGCTGTGCGTCGCCAATCCGGTCTTGCCGTGCAAATGATCTCGGGCGAACGCGAGGCCGAGTTGATTTTCCGCGGCGTCTGTAGCGACCCCGCATGGGCTGGTGAACCACTCCTCGTCATGGACATCGGTGGCGGTAGCACGGAGTTCATTCAGGGCACAGCGGGGAGGATCGAGCGACATTGCAGTCTCCAACTAGGCGCAGTCCGTATGACCGAGCAGTTCGGTGAAACGCAGTTCACTGAGCTTTGCGCGTTTCTCCGCGATACGTTGCGACGTGAGTTGGCCGACTATAAATTATCAGGCCGACGCCTCATCGGCACCGGCGGCACCATTCTAACGCTGGCGGCTGTAGGCCGACTCTACGAGTCGGCGCTTGTCCCGCCGCCGCTTCATTCACCCCGAAAGCTTTCGGGGCAGGGAAGCGGCCTACAACAAATTATTGACCACACAACACTTACTTGCGACGAAGCGCGCTCGCTTGTCGAGCGGTTGCGCGCAATGTCGGTCTCGGAACGAAGGAACGTTCCCGGCCTGCCGCCCGAGCGCGCCGACATCATCGTCGCCGGCGGCGCAGTTGCCGTGGCTGCGATGGAAGTGCTCGGCACAACAGGATTGACCCCGCTCGGAGCGGGGTTGACTGTGAGCGTACGAAGCTTGCGGTTCGGCGCACTGGTTGAGGAGTTCTAGGATCGAGAAAGCGGCGGTGATATCACGCCCGAGATTTAACAAGGAGATCAGCAACCCATGAATTTTACGAAGTTAACTCTGCTACTCGCGTTTGCACTCTGTGGTAACCACCCACTCACGGCAGCAATCATCGGCACCAACGTGTCCGCTCAATCGCTGACGGCTAGGCGCATTGCTGCCCTTCCTGCCGCACAGCAACCCGCATGGAATAAATATCTTGAGCACTCCGTTCGGCAGATGCAGATGGACCGGGCTTTTCTCCGGGCAGAACTGAAAGCCCACGGCCTCAAGGAGTCAACTGCGGCTCCAGGTGGAAAATCGGCAAGCAGTGTGCCCGTGAACGAACCGGATGCTTGGTACGGACAGGATGAGGGACGGTGCATTGCCGACGTCATTGTGTCTTATCAGACCCCGGCCGGCGGATGGAGCAAGAATCTCGACATGGCGCGCGAGGTGCGCCCGCCGGGCGGACATTTCGCACCTAACAACAGCTCGCGCTTCCTTAACTCGTCCGACTACGACCTGCCTCACGACATTGGCTGGAGCTACGTTGGCACATTCGACAATGACGCCACCAGCACCGAGTTGCGCTATCTTGCCAAGACTATTACGGCAGTCGGTGCTGACCACGACGCCACTTATCGCGCAGCGTTCTTGCGTGGGCTTGACTACATTTTTGCCGCACAGTACCCCAACGGTGGTTGGCCCCAGGTCTGGCCGCTGGAAGGTGGTTACCACGATGCCATCACTCACAATGACAATGCCATGCTCAACGTGCTCGAGTTTTTATATGACCTTGCCGATGGTCGCAATGAATTCAGCTTTGTACCCGCTGACAAACGTACCGCAGCGGCCGCAAGCTGCAAGCGCGGGCTCGACTGTATCATCGCCACCCAAATTGTCGTTGATGGTCGTCGTACTGTCTGGTGTCAGCAACACGATCCGCTCACACTCAAGCCCGAATCCGGCCGCAATTACGAAATGCCAGCCCTGACCAGTGCGGAAAGCGCGGACATCATGATGTTCTTGATGAAACTGCCCAATCCAGGTCCGGAGGTCGTCACCGCGGTTCATGCCGCCGCCGCATGGTTCGAGAAGACCCAGATTCGCGATGTCGCCTTCAAAAATCTTGGCGATGAGGGGCGCAAACTTGTCCCCGCTCCCGGCAACGGACCGATTTGGGCGCGCTATTATGAAATTGACACTGACCGTCCGATCTTTGGCGACAGAGACAAGACTATTCATGATGATGTTAACGAGATTTCGCTGGAACGCCGCCGTGGTTATGCCTGGTACAGAGACACACCTGAGTTGGCTCTCCAGCAATACGCTCGCTGGAGCCAGGAGCA
>JBEKLX010000052.1:0-14181 GCA_050008795.1 Verrucomicrobiia bacterium
AACTCCAGAAGGATTATCCCGATGATGTTCGCACTACCGTAGTGCAGCAGAAGTTGGAGACGATGCTCGTGTCGGGTGCCGGGGCGCCGCTCAACTTGAAGTTCCGAGCGGTGGACGGCACGGACGTTGATTTGGCGAAGCTTCGCGGCAAGGCCGTACTGGTGGATTTCTGGGCGACGTGGTGCGGCCCGTGCCGGGCGGAAATTCCCAACGTGGTCGCCACGTATAATCGGCTTCACAAAGATGGTTTCGAGATCATAGGCATCTCGCTCGATCAGAACAAGGAGCGGTTGGTCAATTTCACGAAACAAGCCGACATGACATGGCCGCAGTACTTCGACGGTAAGGGCTGGGATAACGAGATCGTCACCCGCTATGAGATTAAGTCCATGCCCGCAATGTGGCTTTTGGATAAGAAAGGCCTCGTGCGTTCCACCAAGGTTGGGGGCGATACCCTTGCGGCGCAGGTCAAGATGCTGCTGGCGGAGTAGAGAGGTAGTGCCCTCATACTGTCGTCAATACGCATGGCGGCGAGTAGACGGGTCAACTCCGCACTCGTGACAGAAAGGGCACAGGCTCAAGTCTTGCCCGGGGAGCCAATTAGTAGAAAATGCGAATTGATTTCCCCCATTTGCGAAATGCTTGCCAGAAGATCACATGCATTTGCGGTTTCCGGCGGCCGATCCACGGCTGCGTCGCATAATTTTTAAGGCGTTGCACTGCCGTCCGAGCCCATTTTGGTGGTTGTTACCAGCAGCACGATACCAGCGACAAATATGCTCACGTCGCTGACCGGTATGACAACTGCTTACATATAAATGCGATAAGGGGAGAATTGCTATGATTATCGAGAGCGCGACTGAGTCAGCATTTCGAGTTATTCAACCGCAAGGTGTTCATCCGCATATTGGTCTAAAGCTGCCGCCGTCCGCAAACCTGCCGACGGCGATTACGTGTCCGGAATGTAAGAACGAATTTGGCCAGTACGAGACGATTTGCCCTCACTGCGGATACGATCTCCGGGGGAAACGGACCACATACGTGGGACTGCGGACAGCTTCGCCGAGCGGAGTAAATACTGATACACCGTCTGGAAGGAAAGCGGGCGCAATGACGGCTGGGGTTCTGGCTGGCCTTGGTCTGATTTGCATGCTCATTTGGTGTGTCCGGCACATTTTCGCATCCTAACCGACAGTGGCGGTTCGCAAGAACCACAGCACCTCAATGGTGGAGTTTGAAAAGCTGGAACCCTTGAGCTTCGCAAATCGTTCAGTTGGCGGAACCGCTGCCCAGTTTGGATTGTCTTTCCTGCAAAACTTCTTTGTGGCTCAAGAAGCAGTTTAACAACAAAAGCAATCGGGGCGGTCGTTTTGACCGCCCCGACGCAATTATGACCTGATTTACTTGCCCTTGGTTGAGGCCCGCCATTCCTCGATCAGTTTTGCAGCGCTTTCGCGTCCGCCCAAACCGAATGCTAGCGCAACGGCCACGGCCACGGCTCCAAGCAGCAGGCCGAACGCCAGATTGACAATCTCGTTGGCGATGTCCATCTGACGCAACGCCATCGCGCCTGCCAACACCAAGACGACGACGCGGGCGGCTGTAGCAAGCATGCCCGCATTGGCGCGACCACTCTCCAGCACGGATTTGGCCACGACGTTGGCCAGGAACATACCGACGCCCAGGATGATCAAGCCCATCAGGATATGGCCGCCGAAAACCAGCAGCTTAGCCAGCAGATCCGCCAGCGTATCAAACTTCAGCATGCGGGAGGCTTCGATGCTGGCCAGTATCATAATGGTGGCCAGCGCCAACATACCAACGATCGCCGCCGGAGTTTTTCCGCCTTGCGTTGGTTTCTTGGTGATTCCGAGGTTGATGAGCACGTTATTGAAGCCCATGCCCGCCAGGACGTTGGTTACCAGCGTCGCCACGATGCGCGCCACGATATAGGAGATCACCAACACCAACGCCGCGCCGAACATCAACGGCAGCGCGTCCATGATCTTGCCCAACATCGCGCTGGCCGGCTGCGTTACCGCATCCAGCTTCAACGCACTAAGCCCGGCGATGATAACGGGGATGAGGATGAGAACGTACAACACCAGACCAATCAATCCCGAGAGTTTCAACTCGCCTAGTGTTTCCGACAAACCCAATCGGTCGCTTAGCCGATCCAGTCCGGCCGCCGCCAGAAGGTTGCTGACCACCTGTCGGATGAGGCGAGCGAGGAACCAGCCGATCAGAATGATAAGGCCGGCACCTATAATGCTTGGCACAAAGTCAAACACCCGGTTGAGAAGCGTCTTGATAGGCTCGAGTGCGCCTTGCAAGCGTAGCGCGTCGAGAATGAGCGGCAGAAACAGAATAAACACCACCCAGTACACCACGTCTGACAGCGTCTTGCTCAACGGGGCGCACTTGGTTTTGGTATCAGCTTGTCCGCAGGCAAGGCGTTCATCAAGCTTGGCGCCTTGCAGGGTGACCAACATCACGCGCCGCAATACAGTTGCCAACATCCATGCGATCAGCAGCAGCACGCCCGCGCCGAACAGACTCGGCAGATAGGCGAAGGTGGTGTCCAGCAGTTTGTTGAGCGGCCCCGTGATCGCCGTCAGCTGTAACGCTTGGAAAAACTCAACCAGCACGAATATCATCAACAGGTAAAACACGCCCTTGCTGATTGCGTTCTCCACCGGCACGCTTTTATCTGCTTCGTCACCGAAGAGAAGTCGCGTTAGCCGGCTGTCCAGTGTAGTGCGCCGCAGTGCCATGCGCACGAGTGCCGCCACCACGAAGGCAATCAGAAAGCCGATAACCAGTATGGCGATGGGGCCGATAAGATTGGGAAGGTACGCTACGATCAAGTCGAGCGCCCTGTTGAACATCTCTTGCATGAGACACCTCCTGTAGAAGTTGGTTTAACGACTTATCAACTCTGCCCACCGAGCGAGCTGCCGCTAAAGATGTAACGATTGTCAGTATAGAGAATTCCATTCATTATGTCGAGCAGTTTTACCAAATGTTAGGCACCTCGGGCGCATATGGATATCACCGCCTACGCCGTCAATCATTCCGCTCGGGGGGCCGCCGCCCGGTTCGGATTGCCTTTTTAGCTCTTTCCTGCCATTCTCTACAAGTTAGCGCGGCATGAGGCGGCCAGTCGCCCTGCTTGCGATATAATGATCAGAACGATGACTGATATCAGGAGACATATGGCAATTCCGGCAAAGATCGTCTTACTGAGCTTGCTCGTCGCATGTTTGACGGGTTGCGCTACCGTCCAAACGGAATCCAGCACCACCGATGATCCGTTGCGTCCTCGTCTTGTGAATGGTTCTTACGAGAAGATCCTTCAACTAGCGGAGCAATGCGCCCACAAGGCGTTTCCCAATGGCAACGTTAGCAGTGAATACAATATGGGAGTTATTACGGTCTCGGATTACTCGCTTTTGACCGGAGAAACGGTGCTGCAGATCAAGATTACCGGCAGGCAGAACGGCTCTGTCCTGTTGGAAGTATTGGCCCGTGGATTTGGTTCACAGGAGGGCAACTTTTCCGGGGCACAACGACGTGATATCGAGACATTTCTCAGGGTTTTCGACCAAGCATATGGCATTGAGGATCAGCAGCCACGCCCGCAGGACAGATAGTCAGCCTCCAACCTAATAATCTCCATGCTACCCCCCGTCGTGTGCCGCCACACGCCCGCCAATGTCATTGACTCGGTTATAGCGACTGCCTTATACCATCGGGCGCCAAGACACAGCGCGTCGGGGCCGCGGCGCGAAGAAAGGATTACCTTCATGGGAACGGAAAACACGCAATCTCAGAACGTCCAAACGCTGCGCACGTTGCCCGGCGACGATGTGCGCCAGATTATGTGGCGGTTCGCCGACCGCTATGATTTGCAGATGATGGTGCAATCCACCCGCGCCGTCGCGCGCGGTCCGGTTGCGCGCCTCGTCGCCGCCGGCGGGCGCAACACACACGACTGGACGCCGGAGAAGGCGGCGTTATTAAAGCATTTTGACGAGTCAGGCATCACCGCGGCGTTCATGGATCCTGCCGAGGGTGGCTATATCGAAGGTCCGAAGAACCTTGCGCTTGCGCTGTTGGCGTTTGAGTTGTCGTGGGTGGACGCCGGTTCGGCCACGGCCAGTCTCGCCGGCAACCTCGGCTTGTCGCCAATCCACGAACGCGGCACGCCGGAGCAGCGCGCGTATTATATGAGCCGCGCCGTGCCGCCCAAACCGGGCGAGAACCGTCAGCCATGGCGGTACGCGTTCGCGTTGACAGAGCCGCTGCCGTTTGTTGGCGTCGACACTGGCATGCTCTGCGGCAAACTGCGCGTTGCAGAGTGGAAGGAAGGCCAGGAACCAATTCTGCAAGTGGACAAACGCGGACGATTCATCACGAACATGGGTTATGCCAACGTCGTGACCGTCGCGGTGGATACTGACGACCCGCGCATCAAAACCAGTTGCATGATCACCTTGGAGGAAACCGATCCCGGCGTGTTCGACCGTGGCGCTCCCACGAAGAAACTCGTGCACCAACTTTCTTCGACGTGCGACCCGGTGTTCAATCTCAAAGTTCCTGCCAGTCGGATCATCGGCGGCTATACCGTCAAGGACGGCGTCATCATTCCTAAATATTCGCACGCGGAAATCATCGAGGCGGTCTTCCGTCGCACGCGCGTGACCGTGGCGCTGATGAGCTCGGCAAAACTGCTGTCCGCAGTCGAGCCGGTCATTCGCTACCAACGCGGCCGGTTCCGCGGCGGCGGGGCCGGTCAGCCGGGCACTCCGCGTTACGACCTCGGTCTCCAGCAAAAAGAAGACGCCCTGCACCGGCTCATCGACGTCTGGGCGATTGGCGAAGCCAGCGCATCGCTCGGTTTTGAAGCAGCGCGCATCTTCGACCAGCTCGATCCATTGGAAAAAGTCAAAGATCGCATCCTGGAAGAAAAAGGTCTGGCAGGCCGCGCGGCGTTCAAAGCGCTTACCAAGTCCGCGCAGGACGGCGTTGAATTGTTGAAGCTCGCGGCGCAACCGGCGGCGCAGCGTGATGCCGCGCGGTTCGACGCGCTGCAGAACGATCAGCTAGTAAAATTCGCCATACTCGATTCGCTGGCCAACGTTTTCTGTCCCGCATGCAAACTCTGGAACACCGGTTACGGCGCGACGATGATGCGCGAGGCCGTGAGCCTGATGGGCGGCTACGGCATCACCGAAGATTGCCCCGGATTCCTGCCGATGAAATGGATGGACGCGCAACTCGAAGCCACGTACGAAGGTCCCGAAGCCGTGCAGCGTCTTCAACTCTCCATCACGATGGGCAACGAACTGTTCCTCGTCCAATTCCAGCAATGGATTGCCGACCTGCGCCACTGCGCCGACAAAAAACCCGGCACCGGCGCCGGTGCTCTTGCCACCGCGATGGAACTCTGGCTCTGGACGTTCCGCCATCTCCAGTCCGCCAGTGACGCCGCCGGTGCCAAGCTCTACCACAAAACGCGGCAGGGTGTGACGTTTGCGTTGGCCGATGCATTGGCTTGGTTGCTCGCAGCACGCCAGTTTCTCCTCGACGTCCGCGAACTCGAGGTAAAAGGCGCAGAAAATCCAGCGATGGCGGATGGTTTACCGGGACTTGTCAGCTTCTACACCGATCTCGGTCAGGTTCAATGCGCCCGCGCTGCCGGCGAAGTTGGCCGCATTTGCGCCGAACTCGTATTCGGTTACCGGCGCGAAACAGCGCCCGATGCAGTCGCCGAATTCGCCGCCATGCGCGTGAAACTCGACGGCACGCTTGCCGGTTCCCGCCTAGCCAAGGACCGCGCCGCCGAAGCGCTGACAAAGGTGATGATCCCAGAAGCGTTGGATTATCCAATGTGAACAAGGAGGAACCATGAAACGATGGGCTGCAATTACGGTTTTGTTGTATCTGGCTGTGGCACTTAGTCTTGCCGTGCCACTCTACTTGGATTGTTTCAGTGGGTGGGGGCATAACCCTCAAGGGCTTGATGATGCCCTTGCCCTAATTCGGCATTGGGCGTTTTGGACCTGGATCGGCGTTTCGGTGATCGGTCAGATTGCTCTGTTGACCGTGCCCGTTGGCGTCGCCGAACGGCGCCCGCAAGCGCGTCGTCGTCTGCTGGTGCCTGTCATCACTGCTTCGTTCCTGCTCGGATTCCTTTGCGTGAGCGCAATCGGATGTGTGGCCGTTAGCATTTGGAAGGACGATGGATTCAAGATATTCAAGATTTTCGGCGAGAAAGACTGGCAGGGATGGACGGCTCTAGCTTTGTACGTTTGCGTGTTGTGGACCATCTGGGCGACAGTTTTTTACCGTTTTCTAAAGAAGGATGACCCGACCACATTAATTACCCGTTTAATGCGCTGGTTGCTGCGCGGAAGCATTCTCGAATTGCTCGTGGCGGTGCCGAGCCATGTCATCGTGCGACACCGTGACGATTGCTGCGCACCGGCGATGACGTTTTGGGGAATCGCGGCCGGCGTGACGGTAATGTTGCTATCGTTCGGACCCGGCGTGTTTTTCCTGTTTGTGGAACGGATGCGACGGCTTCAGCCCAAAGTGGATGACGTAAAAAAACAATGACCACGGAATCAACAGTCGAACGTCAGAAGATGGATGTGGACATTGTATGCGTCGGGTTCGGACCGGCGACGGGCGGTTTTTTGACGACGTTGAACCGTGAATTGGTCAACTCGGACGGGACGCCGAAACTGGAGAGCGCGGTGTCGCCGGGGATGCCGCCACAGATCATCTGCTACGAGCGAGCCGATGACATCGGGTTCGGCGTGTCGGGGGTGGTCACGCGGGCGCGCGGGATTCGCCAGACGTTTCACGATCTCGATCCGTCAAAGATCCCAATGTGCGCGCCGGTCAAGCATGAGAAGATGCTGTATCTTCTCGACCCGATTGGCGTCAGCCGCCGGTCGCTGACCCTATGCGGGGCGGACAAGCTGATTCGAGCATTCAAGCGCGTGCTACCGTTCGAGTTGGACGCGCTGGCGCTGCCGTATATCCCGCCGTACCTGCGCAAGCACGACGGAATCGTCATGTCGATCGGGCAGTTCAATCAATGGGTTGGCGCCCAGTTGATGAACGCGGGCACGATGCAAATCTGGCCCGGCACACCCGTGGCCGAACCGCTTTTCGAAGGCGACCAGGTCACCGGCGTTCGGCTGGTTGATCAGGGAGTAAACAAACAAGGCCAGCCCGATGCCAATTACATGCCAGGCATGGATATTCACGCGGCGTTGACGGTGGTAGGCGATGGTCCGGTTGGACCGGTCGGAAGTGAACTCGACGAACATTTTGGGATGCCGCAGGGCCATTACAAACACGACTGGGCCATCGGCATGAAGATGGTTGTGAACCTTCCAGAAAACTGTCCGCTTGAGCCGGGCACGGTCTTACACACGTTCGGATATCCCGAACCCGAGATATTCGGATTCCTCTACGTTTCTCCCGACCGCGTTGCGTCGCTGGGAGTTTTCGTGCCGTCGTGGTTCGACACGCCGATCCGCAGCGCATACCGCTATCTCCAACATTGGATGATGCATCCGTATCTCTGGCGTTATCTGAAAGGCGGCACGCTTCGTTCGTGGGGCGCGAAGACGCTTCAGGAATCGGGCCGTCGAGGCGAGCCGCATCTCGTTGGTAACGGTTATGCCCGTATCGGCGAGGGTTCGGGAGGCACCAATGTTCTCACGGGCAGTGGTGTGGATGAAGCGTGGACGACCGGTGTCCAATTGGCCGAGGCCGTTATCGAGTTGCTGAAAGAGAAGAAGCCGTTCACGAAGGAAAACCTCGAGGCTTCATACGTGAAACGTCGCCGGAACAGTTGGGTTGAGGTGGAAAACCGGATCGCCGAGAAATCGCGCGACGGTTTTCATCGCGGTGTCGTCACCGGCTTGATCGGCATGGCGCTGGCCGGCGCGACAAAAGGGAAACTGACTCTTCCAATCAGGCCGCGTCGTCCCAGCGAACACACACCGAGCCTGGCCGAGTATTACAAAGGTCGCGTCCCGCTTGCTGAGGTCCAGAAGATTCGCCATGAGTGCGCCGCTAAAGGGATTGGCGCTAACAATGCGCTCATGGACAGGGCAGGTTGGCCGGCGATCCCGTACGACGGTAAACTCCTCGTCTCGCACCAGGATGCCCTGTTGATGGGTGGCAAAGTCCAAGCCCCGGGCGGCTTCGCCGACCACATCGTATTCTTGTACCCGAACCTCTGCGAACAGTGCGGCACGAGGATCTGCATTGAGGTCTGTTCAGGCCAGGCCATCACGCCCGGCATGGACGGCCTACCGACGTTCGACCGTGAAAAATGCATCCACTGCGGCGCATGCGTCTGGAATTGCCCAATCCCGCGCCCCGAAGACGCCGAGCGCTCGGTCGTCGAATTCCGCGCCGGTGCCGGCGGCCTCCATTCGGCAGAGAACTGATTTTCGTGGGCGGATTTTCACTATTGACCGCCCCATTTACCCTTACGATGAACCTTCGACAGATTGTAATTGGGACGCGGAAACTTTTTTAGTAATCTCAACACTATGAAAACATTCATTCTTGCTCTGGCTGTTGTCTTCTTGTTGCCGGTTCTACCCGTTCAGGCTGCTTCTCAAGAGGAAGAAACCAGATTCCTCAGTGCCGCCAAAGACGCCTTCGCGAAGCACGATGCGGATGCCTTGGTCGCCATGACTTGCTGGGATCGTGTGCCTGACAAACTCAAGAAAGATGGAAAGCAGCAATACGTGGGAGCTGTTGCGGCGCCGGTCGCGGACATCAAGCTTGTAAATCCAGACCCGAACCACTCAAATCTTGAGTGGAAGAAGAATGCGGACCCACGGTTTGTTGAGCTTGGCATCGGGTGGAAGGAGACTGGCGTTATTTATCGCTTGAATCTTCCGGTCGTCAAACAACTGAAGATCACATTTGCACCCCAAAAGTTCAGTGACGGAACTTCGCTCACCATCGACTGCGCATATCCCGTCGGCGAGAAGGACGGGAAATTGTATTTGGTAGAGCCGGCACCTGTAAAATGACACGCGATTTATGCCCCGAAAAAATTACCTGCTCGGCGGAATAGTCCTCTGCGTTTTCCCCGCGATGGTTCTTTTCATCGAGCATGTCAATGGCAAGTTGGATAAATTACCATTGGAGGTGCTGATTTTTCTCGTTCTGCTTTTTGTCTGTGGCATTTGGACTGTGATGTTGAGCCTGTTCAAATTAGACGAAAAAGGCGCGTTGTCTTGGATTGTCGGCGCGGTTGTGGCGCTTGGTTTCGCTGTGTTCGCGTGTTTGGGTGCATGGCGCTGGAAAGAGGGTTGGAGTGGCGGTATTCCCTTCATTCCTCATGCATGGAATCAGATCATAGCTCGGTTGTTGTTTGCGCTCGGCGGCTTGCTTGCAACGGTTATGGCGGTCGTTTTTTTACGTAAGGCTATCAGGAAGCATCGTGAAACGGGGTAAACTTTTTTACGGCTGAATTGACAGGAGCAGAATTAATGAGCACTGGATATCAAATCGTCGTATGCGGCAGCATCGTACCGGACCCGCTGCAGACATTGGAGCCAGTGCCGGGCCCGTTGCTAAAAAACGAAATGATGTTGCCTGCGATTCTCGATCCGTGGGCGAGCCACGCGCTGTTCGAGGCGGCCAATCTCGCCAAGACCGCTTCCGGCAGCAAGGTCTGGTTGGTCAGTCTTGGTCCAAAAGCCAAACTCCAACAGGTCATGATGACCGTTGCACAGAAAGCTCCATTCGAGTTGGTCGCGCTCGATGGGTCAGCCAGCGGGTTTACCGAAGCAGCCGATGCGGCAGCGGCATTGGCGGATGCAATCAAGGCGATTCCCGGTATCGACATGTCGAAACTGCTGGTGTTCGGCGGCTGGGAATCAGCATCGCGCGGCGCAGGCGCAACGATGCAGATTGTCGGCGAACGGCTGGGTATCGTGAATCAATTTCAGGGCGTTGACCAACTCACCGTTGGCGCGGACGGTTCATTGGAAATTCTAGAACGCGTTGAAGGCGGCAAATATCAGGTGTCGAAGTGCGTTGGGGCGCCTGCAGTGCTCGGTTGGTCGACGGGTAATCTGCCGGAGCCGCCGAACAATCCGCAGATCGGGATGACGAACATGCGCGCAATCATGACGGCGCTGCAAAAAGCCAAGCCGACGAAAGTCGGAGCGGAAGGCGTGAAATTTGTCAGCGTCGCGTTGCCCAAGCAACAGCGCCAGACCAAGATCGTAAAAGATATTTCTGCCGACGAGATCGCGAAAGATATCGTGGCGTGGATTTCGGAAGGATAGCCGCAAAAATGCGCAAGAGGCGCAAGAACCATGACTGAAAAGGAAATCTTTGCTCTGTGCGATAAGGTGCGAGAAGCAGCATTCTCGCTGCATCGGTTCTTGCGCCAAGGGCATTTGGAGAAGGTTTACGAAAATGGGTTGGCGCATCGGTTGCTCAAGGCAGGCATCCATGTCGAACAGCAACACGCTCTACAAGTTCGCGACGAGGACGGCACGGTTCTGGGTGATTACATCGCCGACCTTCTCGTGGAGAACGAATTGATTGTGGAGTTGAAGGCTTGCAGGACGCTGGCTGACGAACATGTGGCGCAATTGCTCGGTTACTTGCGCGGTTGCCGCATGGAGCACGGTTTACTGATCAACTTCGGCGCACCGAAACTGCAAATCAGGAAATTCGCCTTGTCGGAGGCGAAATGACTTTGAGTTGCTATCCAACAGAACATCGTTCGGCTGAGAATGTCTTGTTGGCCGCAAGAAGGCACAAAAGCCGCAAAGATTTGCGGCGGGCATTTTTTGCGTTTCTTGCGCCTCTTTGCGGCGATTCCACCTGTTGTGGTTGCGGCTAAAAAGTGAGGTAAAAAATGGAAACGATTTTAGTTCTTGCACACACGGAAGCGGATGGTTCGCTGGCCAAGTCCGCCCGCGAAGCGCTGCACGTGGCAGCCACGTTGAACAAAGCGCTTGCGGATTCAAAATTCGTCGTGGGACTGGTTGGCGAAGACGTTCAAGCGGCGGCGAATTCCATTGCTGCATGTCCGTCTGCGAAGTATTTCGGCGTTGCCGGCAAAGATTTCGGCCAGTCACGGTACGCCACCGACTCCGCCGCGGCGGAAGCGATTTGCAAAGCGGCCCAAGCCACGCTGGTCATCGCTCCGGCGACTTCGCGCTGGAATCGCACGCTGCCCGGCGTGGCAGAGCGCGTTGGCGGACGCGTGGACACGCATGTCACGGAAGTTTCGTTAACCCCGACAGCCGGTGTCGGGGTAAATCGCTGGTATTACCGCCAGCGCATGGAGGCCACGCTCACCCGCGTGCAACGCCCGTGGTTTGTGCTGGTTGATCCCGGCAGCCAACCTGCGTGCCAGTGCGGCGCGGGCACAGCCAAGATTGAAGTGGTAGCCGTCAACCTGCCCGACACCTGCAAACGAACCACGGTGATCGGAATCCGCGCGCCGGCCGCCGACCAGCAGACAATCCGGCCCGATGCAAAGGTGTTGTTCGTGGCGGGCGCGGGCTGGACGAAGAAACAGGCCGATGGACAAGCCCACGCGCCTGAGGCGGGTAAGTTGATCTTGGAATTTCTTAATCTTACCAAGGCGTCATTGGGCGGGAGCAAGTCCGTGGTGGATTTGAGTGGAGAAGGACAGGCGGTCTTGCCGTTCATGACGCACTTGAATCAGATCGGACAAACCGGGGCCACTCCGCGGCATCCGAAAGGACTGTCAACTTGTTGTCATGGAGAAGAACCGCACGCAGTCGGCTGGCGGTTCGTCAGTGAACGCCGGGCCGTCAATCTCGATCCAAACTGCGGCTGGGCCCACGGCAAAGCCGACGTGCTTTACGTCGCCGACGCGTTCGAGGTCATGCGCAAAGTAAACGCACTGCTGGCAGCGAAGAAGTAACGATAAAGCTGAGCGACGGGTGCTTGCACGCGTTCGCCCCGGTGGATAGTTGGACTATTTCGGCGCGAAGCCAATAGGACTGTTCACCTCGATCTCCACCACAGTCCCTGCCGGATCTGCAATCCTGTCGGGATCAACTGGGCACGCTTTCGGATAGGTGTTGGTTAAAACACTGAACTTGTGCTTCTCAGGAAGATCGCCCTTCTGGAGTAACTGCCTCAGTACATCTTTGCCAAGCTCGAACAACACTTTGGGAACATCATCGTCCATAAGCTGCCAGTTGATGGTCATCCACGCCGAAATCTCGGCATCAAGTGTATGACTCGACATTTGCGGCTTTTCGCGAGGTGACCCCACCAAGTCGCTGTCAACGACAGTGTAGGGAAATCGCCATACGATACCGTCAAGACCTGGCGGTGTGATGTTTCTTGGTTTTCCAAACCGCAGTGTCTTCATCTTCATTGTTTCTTCATAGCTCCTTGTCAGTCTACGTCGCCGACACCTTCGAAGTCATGCGCAAAGTCAACGCGCTGCTGGCGGGGAAGAAGTAACATCTCGCTTCAGCGAACGTTATGACCGCGGCGTTTAGAGCGTATGGTGAAAGCGATGGTTCGGCGTTTGTGTTTACTCTCGCCGAAGGTTCTTGTGTCGAAACCGTACTTATGAGCTAAGATGATGACATCACCTGTTGAACCGTACGAGTCGCGGCCGAGGAGCATCGTACCTTTCATGATCGGGAAGCGACATATGTCGAAGACCACCCAAGAGAGGAACGCAAGAATGTCTCCGATAGCTTGTCGAGCATGCTTGGGTTCAAAAATGCCGAAATAGATTGGATAGTTTCGTGCCCGGGTTCTGGTCACATTGATTTCGACATCTTTACCGTTATTTGTAAGAATGCCGGCAGCCTCTCTTGGCTTTGGATGAACAAATTCATTTCGACATTTTACTACGTCTTTTATATTCGCGTACAAGTTGCTGCCTCGGTCTAGCTTCTTTCCATAAGCCATGCACACTACCTCGAATTTTAATAGGGTAGGCAACCTCTCCAGATCTTCGTAGAGTGGAACGCTTGTTTTGAGCCCAAGGAGCAGAGCGTTGGCCGCAGACTCAAGCGCATTTGCGGCAAGAAGGAAGGCGTATCGGCACTGCATACCAGCTTCGACATAGAGCCAATTTCGCCCGGCGCTATCATCCTGGCTTTCCTCCGCCTTTTCGAAGGAGGCAAGACCAAATCTAAGTGCCGCAAAGGCTTCACACATGTGTTCGTGATAAGTGTCTATCGTTATGCGAGGTTCTTTCATTATTGCCGCATATCAACGTCCTCAATACAGACTCTCTTAATCCTATCATGATGCTCCGCCTGTGTTGAACCGTCAACCCGCATTTGGTTTATTTGCCGGTTCACAAACAAGAAAAAGAGTAGCCGCAAAGCCGAAGACGCCGCATGTCGTGCTGCGGCAAAGGCGCAAAAGGCTCCCGCGACGATCAATGGACAGGATGACCCAGCGGCGTTCCGTAAGCGGCGATATTCGTTTGCATGGCGGCGCTCAAGTGCTTGACCAGCTCCGCATTGAACGCATGCGACGTCGTATCGGTCCAGGTGTTGGTGCCGCCGCTATCCCGATAGGCGGCGATTGCGTACCCGCGCGAATGCGCCGCGGGCGACCCGGCCTTGACCTTGGGATCGACATCGGTCGTCATGATGGAAATTGTATTGTCGCTGTTGCGGAGGATCTCCCAGGTGCGGAACTGCTGAGGAAAGTCCCGCAGCGAGGAGGTTTCGACCTCCCAGAAGCCATTTTCCGGATGGGCCGGGTCAGATGACGGTTGCGGTGTCACCGTGTTCACATGGCGATGCCCCGCCATCAACAGGATGAGATTCGGATAGTTGTGGAGTGTGGCGATCAAGTTTGTGTCGGTGTAAGCGGAGTAGGGGGAGAATTGCGGAGCGCTGTTCGTATCGAAGAGGCCCGCTTGCGGATTGATGGGGATATGAGCCGCGAGGATCATGAGCTGGTTCGAATCCTGCCCCATCTGAAGTTCGTTGGTGAGCCAGGCGTAGCGTTCCACGTCCACCCAGCCGGCGCCGTAAAAATATACATTGCCGTTAGGTGTGATTGATTTACAGATATCGTCGAGCACGATCACCTTGATCGGCATGTCCGCCATCGGCTCGAACGTATAGCAGCCAGAATTGCTAGCAATGTTGGCTTGCG
>JBEKLX010000053.1:0-13957 GCA_050008795.1 Verrucomicrobiia bacterium
TGCCGTTGGCAGCGATCAACATAAGGTCGGCCTTCAGACCGAGAATTTGCTTTCGAAGATCGGCCTTATACCATTCGACCCTTACATCAGCCATTTGATCGATCTCGCAGTTACTGAGATGGCGGATATTTTTGTAACGGCCATAGAGCCGAGTCAATTTTGCGCCCGTTGCCCGAATCTCATCATCGGAAAACTGCTCTGCAAACTGTGCGTCCTTCATCGCAGTCCAAGAAGACGCTGCCATCACGGTCCCAATGAACGCGAGAGCTATCAAGGTGAAGACGACAAGGACGGATTTCATGGTTGTCGCTTCCCCTGCTCAACGTCTGGAATGGATGCTTTGTCACCAGCACCCAAATTATAACCTGACTCAGTCGCCCCTTGGGTACTCATAACGTTCTTTACGATGTCATCCTGCCCAAAGGTGATCATCACTATTTGCTGTTGAACATTGGCTCCACCGGCGAATGCACCAACGATCGGGATATATGATTCTGGCTTTGCGGCAGCGTGGATGTAATGGTAAGAAAAAATAACATCACTGTTGCCGAGCCGGGTGAGCTGATCGGGAGAGCCGAGAGAGGCCAGAACATCTTGACGTGTCGTCTTGCCTATCTGGATTCGATCCACACTTGCCTGATCTAGCTTGCGGCCAACCGAGGCGCAGCCGACCAGAAGTACGCATAGCAGTATAAAACTCATCCTCTTCATTTGTCTTTCTCCTGTCCCCACCTCGCCCCACGCTCGCTAAACTTCGTTCCTCACGTCCGCTTCGGAAATAGCGGCGCAATCTGCCCAATCTTCGTCCCCGGTGCCAGCCGTCCCCACTGGACTTCCTCCGCGAAAACGCCAAGCTTGTCGCCGGCACCAAGCTGGGCTCGAATTTGTCCCGCCACAGTCGGTATGAACGGCGTCACAAGCACTGAGATCAATCGCACTGACTCGGCAAGATTATACAGCACAGAGTCGAGCCGCGCAGATTTGTCTGGCGATTTCGCCAACGTCCACGGTGTGCACTGTTCGACGTACCGATTCGCTCGCGTAACGAACTGCCAAAGCTCCGTTAACGCGTTGTTTAAATCCAATTCATCCATCCGAGCGCGGTACGCGGCGACCGCTGTCTCCGCCGCGGCACGCAAATCAGCATCAATCGGTTCGCCCGCGCAACAATGCGGCACTTCGCCTTTGCGATACCGCCCGATCATCGCCAGCGCGCGATTGACCAGATTGCCAAGATCGTTGGCGAGATCGGCGTTGTATCGCTGTTCCAGACGCGCCCACGAAAAATCGCCGTCGCTGTTGAAAGGCACTTCGCGCAGCAAATAATACCGCAGCACGTCTGCCGAATATTTTTCCAGTACCTGTTTCGGTTCGATCACCGTGCCACGGGTCTTGCTCATCTTTTCGCCTTCCACGGAGATGAACCCGTGCGCGAACACCATCTTCGGCAGCGGTAAACCTGCGGCCAGCAGCATCGCCGGCCAGATCACGCAATGGAACCGGGTGATGTCTTTCCCGATAATATGCACGTCGGCCGGCCACCAATGTTGAAATTTCGCATCATCAGCCCCATAGCCCACGCCGGTGATATAGTTCACCAGCGCATCGAACCAGATCCAAATCGTTTGCCCGGGTTTCACCGGGCATGGCACGCCCCATTTCACGTTCGTGCGGGTAAAGCTGATATCCTGCAATCCCTCGCGCAACAGGCCGAGAATCTCATTCCGCCGCATCGTAGGCTCGATCCGAAACTCTCCTGTTTCGATCAACTTCTGCAACCGCTCCTGAAATGCGGTCAACTTGAAGAACAGGTTTTTTTCCCGGACCCGTTCCAGCGGCCGCTGATGCAACGGGCATTGCAGATTCGACGCATCCTTCTCAGTGTAGTAGTTCTCGCAACTCGGGCAGTACAGTCCTTCGTAATCGCCTTCGTACAGGTAACCCGCCTCCGCGATCCGCTGAAACAATCGCTTCACGCCGGCCTCGTGCTGTGAATCCGTTGTCCGCACAAAACCGTCGTAGGAAATACCAAGTTTTGCCCATGCGTCGGTGAACGCGGGGATCATCCGCTCGCAATACTCACGCGGCGTGATGCCTTCCTTCTCCGCCTGCCGCTGCACATTCAGACTATGCTCATCGGTGCCCGTAAGGAAGAAAACCTCATCGCCGCAGAGCCGCCGATACCGTGCACAGGCGTCCGCACCGATCTTTTCCAGCGCGTGACCGAGGTGCGGCGACGCGTTAATGTAGTCAATTGCCGTGGTGACGAAGAATTTCATAAGCGGGCGCATGTTGGCAGCACGTTCCGGACAAGTCAATATTGACTGGAGGACGGAAAGCAACCCGATTTACTTCCCGCCAAGCCGTTCCAGCAGCGTGACGATCGCCAGAATGCCGATCGCCTGTGCCAGCACGATCAGTGCCGCCGTCAGGTCCGACCACAACAGCACTGTTGCGCCCAACCCTAACGTTAGCGTGATCAGGTAGATTAACGTCACGGCCCGACTCTGTGGCAGCCCCAGTCGTACAAGCCGATGCGACAGATGATTTGCGTCGCCAATGTGCACTGGCTGCCGGTGCTGCAACCGAATCCACATCACCATCACCAGATCAAACAGCGGCACCGCCAGCACCAGCAGTGGAATCAATACCGGCAGATGCGTCGGCGTTTCCGCATGTCTCGGACCCGCTGTGTGATAGAAGGTCGTCAGGACCGGCAACACCGCCAGCATGTATCCAATGAAGTGACTACCTGCATCGCCAAGAAAGATGCTCGCAGGCTTGAAATTGTACGGCAGAAATCCCACCAGCGCCCCCGCAAGTCCCACGGCCAACACACACACAAAAAATTGTCCCTGCACCGCGCTAACGAGCCCAAACAACAGCGCACAGATCGCCCCCACGCCCGCGCACAATCCATCCATATTATCGAGGAAGTTCAGCGCGTTGGTGATCGTCACGATCCACAGCACGGTCAGGACAAAACTGACCAGCGGATTCGACACGAACAGCGTTACACGCATCCCTGCCAACGCCACCACCGATGCGATGACCAATTGCCACAGCAGTTTCGGCCGCGCCTTCAAGTCATGCCGGTCATCGTACAGACCCAGCGCAACCATGCCGGCGCCGCCAGCCAGCAGCACCAGTAACTTGTAGCTTATGGAAAACGCGCCCGGCACATAGAGGCGCAAATCAGGCAACCCGAGCCGGGTTAAGTCAATCATTCGCGCCAGCGGCAAAACCGCGACGTAGTTAAATAGCACGTTCCCAGCGAACGCGCAGAAGACCGCCATGCCACCGAGCAGCGGCATCGCCTGTTCATGGATTTTGCGCTCCAGATTCGGTTGATCAAGAAAGTTCCACTGGTGAGACAGGCGGCGGAACACCGGCGTCAACGCCAGCGCCAGCACAAAACTTACGTCGAACGCGTACAAATAAACCAGCAACCAACGCATGTTTACCTCGATACTTCCCGCGCCGCCCGCCCCGCTTCTTGCGGGGCAAGTCGCCGATACAACTCGTCGATCTCCCGCACCATCCCCGCCTCCGTAAACTCCTCCCGCACCAACTCACTCCCTCGTGCACCCATTTTACGAGCCAGCGCACTGTCCTGCAACAACCGAATCACCGCCTCCGCCACGCCGTCAGCGTCCTTGACGCGCACCAGGAACCCGGTCTCACCATCGCGGCACACCTCGCGCGCGCCATCCACGTCGAAGGCCACCACTGGTTTCCCGCACGCCAATGCCTGCGTCAGCGACCGTGGCAATCCTTCTCGCAACGACAAATGAACCAGCACATCCATCAACGCCATGTACCGCGGGATTTCCTGTGGCGCCACCAGCCCCGTGAACACAAAGTGCTCCCGCAGTCCCAGTCGTGTCGCCTCGCGCTCGAATCGTTCCCGGTAAATCCCGTCACCGACCAGTAAAAACTTTACGTTCGGCACCGCTGCAACGATTCGTGGCGCCGCCTCGAACAAGAACTCGTGTCCTTTCAAGCGGAATAGTCTAGCCACCTTCCCAACCACGCAGTCCGTTTCCATGATTCCCAACGACGCACGCAGCGCTGAGTCCGTCTGCGCGCGTAGAAAAACATCCATCTGGACGCCGCTGTGAATCGTTTGATATTGCGATGGCGTCCCAATCCCCGCCACCAGATATTGTTCTGTCATGGCATCGGCGACCGACACGAATTGCGTCGTCCACGCTCCCGCCAGTTGTTCGGCAAACGTGAATATCCAATTACCGAGCGGGTTCTGGTACCGATAGAACGACGGTCCATGGATTGTATGCACAACTATCGGTACGCGCGCCAGTCGCGCCGCCAGACGCCCGACAAATCCTGCCTTGCCGCTGTGCGTGTGCACCAGATCGTACCGGTTCCGCAGAAACAACCGCCGCAGCGCCATCACCGCCCGCACGTCCAGCAGGGGATTCGGATTCCGCCGTAATTCTTTCAGTACAATCAACGGCACGCCAGCCGCGCGCACCGCGTCGTACAAAGAACCTTCCGGCCCCGTTTGCGGCCCCGTCACCAAATCCACGTCGTGCCCGAGCCGCTTCAGTCCGACGCACGTTGACACTGTGTTCTCTTGTGCTCCGCCGACGATCAAACGGGTAATGACGTGACAAATTTTCATGATTGATTCTTTAATTGATAAACAGCGCCTTGGCGTGTCGCGTGGATCAATTCTGCGTACTCCCGAAGCATCTCATAGAACATCTTCCGATTGAAATCCCGCAGATAACCATAGTTATTGCCTAACCGCCTAAGCTCCTCGCTGTTGATATAGATGAATGCAATTCCTTGCTGATGTAGCAGATCATGCCATTGCGCTGTTGTGGCTGCCCGCCGCGACATCTCTGAAAGCATATGTTGATCAAACGCTGTGCTCCAAACCACGGGATTGCGCGCATAGTACACTCGCGCCTCACCGACATAGAGCACTTTGGCTGTCGACGGCAAATTCTGATTCATCCACACAATCGGTTCAAATATCCTCCCGCCCATCTGCGCCACGAATTCTTCACACGAGACTTGCCCGAGTTCATATTGCACAAAGTTTATTCGCGGGGGCAATAGTCTGTAGTCGCGCTCGTCCACCAATGTAACCGATGCCGCTTCGGACAGACCGACCACCACCATGACTGTCACGGCAACGCGCACAATCATTCTGACGAATCTTTCCTGAACAACAATGTGCAAAGCGTACGCCCCCATCATCGCGGCAAGTGGAAACGTTGGGAATAGAAACCGCCATGGTCGAAACGTCAGCAAAAACCATCCTATATAAGCCGCGACAAACAGCCATCCAACGCGACGCGCTGAAGACTCCACGTTCTTCAGCAGCAGAATTAGAGGCGCAGTCATCAACAACAACGGCAGGGTAAATGCCTCCTTGACCGAGTACTGCCAAATCAAACCCACAAACTGCGCCCAACCATCCCATCCGAAGCTCGCATAGTGTTTTTGTGCGAAAAGCGCGGCTTGTGCTGCGTTCCAGTGCGGACTGTGGAACACGTTGGACAGTAACGGATAGACAGGGTTGCCCAGGAACAACCAGTTCTTTATTAGCCATGGAACGACGAAGATGGACGACAGAAGACAGAAGACGAACGATAGACGGAATGACCTCGTCACGACTGCAACGAAAACAACTGCTGGCAACAACACAACAGGCACAGCCGTCCACTTCGTGGCAACGGCGCATCCGGCTGTGATCGCTGACAACCACAAATAACGATTGCCGCGCGAATCCTGCTGCCAGTAGAGCAATGCACCGAATGCCAGTATGGCAAAGAACGTTGTCGCGAGATCAATGCGTGCAGTTTCGCTCAGGTCCTGCATCAATGGAACGCAGTAAAACAGCGCTGCCGCCGTCAAACCGATCTGCTTCTTCCACAACCGCGCCGCGATCGCATACGCAGCCACCGCTCCAAATAATCCAAAACTCCAGTGCAACAACTTTGCAGCGACGCCCGAAGACATCTTCAGCGCCAGCAAATAGAGCGTCTCCGTCAATTGCGGCAGATTCGAGTAGAAATTATGCGGTAACGCGATGATCCGGTCCGCCTTGATATATTCAGCCGGCGCGCCAAGGTGGTATTCCAGTTCGTCATACTCAAACGGTGGCGTCATCGCACTCAGCAGATTCAGCAACGCAGCCGCAATCACACAGGCCAACATCAATCTCGCCCAGCCCCGATCGGATCGGGGCAAGCCATCCAACTTTTCCGATCCAGAGCCAACCCTACGAAAGAACCTGCGCGGCGCCGGCAATAGCCAACATCCTGCCAGCAGAAATATCCACGGCAGCCCGGAAATTGTAGCAGCGCCAACCAGCAGGACCACGACCGATAGAATCCACAATCCGGCTGCCATCGAAAACAGCGCTGTCAGGAGATTTTTCTCAGGCGTCAGCCGCTTGATCGCCACCGCGCCGACAGCGAATGCCGTCGCTAGAATCGCTGTAACACAACCGGCGTCGGTCAACCGCGCCCACCAGAACTCTCCGAAGTATGGTCCAATGGCAAGCGTTGGAAAGGTTTCACCGAACAGATAAGCCATCTTCAGCGGCAAGCGCCAACCGTCATAGCGAAACAGGAAGAAAAAAGCCAGGATTGTGACCCAGCCGATGGCTATCAACTGAGTCAGTCCAGGCACGAACCGAAATGATACTCCGTCTCGTGTCTCCGTCTGCATGAGCTGCAGATTGTACTCGTAGCACGCCAAACAGCAAGACAGCCCGTCACTTGGCCGCAACTCTTTCTGAATCCAAGACTGGAAAGCTTAGTCGTTGTCTCTTCTGTTCGACCTGTCGGGATTCCTGCCGTGGAGGTCATCGGAGCCAGACATCCGACCACCGGACGTTTGCGGCTGTACAACTTCCGGCGCGGATCGCGAACCGCCACTTGGCTGAGCGTATGCCTTGCCGATCGGGAAGTTTCCATAGTTACCCATCGGCGTATTCCTTGCCCCTCGATCGAGTCTCTCCGTCTCTTCGCGAAGCGGTTTCGACGGTGTTTCTGCGCCTTTTTCGATGAACTCATTGCCCTTCGGCTTGCTGTATTCCGGTGCGGGCTTCGCCGTTTCCGCCGGCAGCGCTGGTTGTGATGCCTTGTGCTTAATCTCCTGCTCTGGTCTCGGCTCTGGCACAGCTACCGGTGGGACGACCTCCGCTTCATGGCGACTCCTGCCCTCGCGCCCTTGTTCTTCAGTCACAGGCAGTATTGGCGATGGCAGTTTCACTCTGGCATGGCCCAACGAACCTCGCTCCGTCCTCCACTCGGTTTCAGCCTGCCGAATTTCACCAACCGTTCTTGCCTCCAGTTGGTGACCGACATGCTTCCGCACCACATCGAGGTCGGGGCCGTTGTTGATGATGGTGTGGTTGACCTGTCTGATCCTGGTGATGTCGACAGTCTGGTTCACGATCCTCTGGTCGATGATCACATGGCTCCGGTGGATCGGCTCGCAAAAGTGGCCGTACTGAACGAACACAAACCACTGGGGCGCGATGACCACACCGTCGGCCATCAACCAGCCGTCAGACCCGAAGCCACTCCGCGGCGGCAACGGCGCCCAGCCGACGTATTCCCCGCCACCACGCCAGCAGACCCAAGCGGGTCCCCACACGGTGTCCGGCACCCAAACCCAACCGTAATACGGATCCAACGTCCACCGGCCGTAGTGATACGTGGCCCACGCCCACGATTCGGTGCTTTCCCAGTACCACCCATCGTCGGTCCATAACCAATACCCCTCGGTGTATGGCCGCCAATCATGTTCAACGTATGCCGGATACCAGCATCGACCGTATCCCGGTCTCTCCACCCAGTATCCGTGGCGTGCCAACGGTCCGTAGAAATCATTGACCTGCCCCACGGAGACCGACACTGACCAATTATCAGCCAACACCGCCCGCGACGCCATCAAGGGCATTACCGCCAGCACTGCCAGCAAGACCGTCCTGTAAAGTTTCATCATCCAGCTCCTTTTCATCCTGCTTCTTTTGACATCACAGCCGAGTAAGTGTTCACTTACTTATACATCTGTCGGGCGCATTATGCAAGATCACCCCGGTTTCGAGGCGATAACCGCGGGCAAAGGCGTCGATCGACAGGCGCTTGCCGTTAGCGGGTTGGACTTCCAGCAACCGCAACCCACCGGTGCCTGCCGCAACAACAAAACCGGGCAATATTTCACCGGGCTTGCCCATGGCAGTTGCAACAACCTCGGTTTTCCACAGCTTGAGCATCGTATCACCCCAGAAGGTGTACGCGCTCGGCCACGGATCGAACGCGCGAATTTGCCGATCAATCTCCACGGCCGGCTTCGTCCAATCCACACGACCGTCCTCTCTGGCCAGTTTCTTCGCGTAGGTGACTTGCTTTTCGTCCTGCGGCGTTCGTGGCATGCGGCCGGTGCCAATCAGTTCCACTGTCTCGACCAGCAACCCCGCTCCCAACGTTGCCAATCGGTTGTGCAATGTCGTTGCTGTATCGTCGGGGTGAATCGGCTCGGCGCGTTGAAGAATGATGTCGCCGGCGTCAAGCCGCTCGTTCAGATACATCGTCGTCACACCGGTCTCGCGGTCGCCGGCGAGGATGGCGTGTTGGATCGGAGACGCGCCGCGCCATCGCGGCAACATCGAGGTGTGAACGTTGACGCAACCATGCGGCGGCAAATCCAGAACGTTTTTCGGGAGTAACTGGCCATAAGCGACAACGATGATCAGGTCGGGTTTTAGCGCCCGCAACGCCTCCACCGCAGCTTCGTCGCGGATCCGCGCCGGTTGCACGACGTTGAGGCCAAGTCCCGTCGCCGTGGCTTTCACGGCCGGCGGCGCAGGAGTTAGATGCCGACCGCGCGGTCGATCAGGCTGCGTAATGACCGCCACAACCTGATGTCGCGGCATCGTGGCGACGACGGCTTTCAGACTTGGACAAGCCAGTTCAGCCGTACCCATGAAGACAATGCGCATGATGCTACCAGCAGTAACAGAGCGCCCCGCCGGTTTCAAGGGAACAACAGAAAAACAAAGCGCGGCGGACTCACGCCCGCCGCGCTCTTTCCATGATGATCGGTCCGTGGTTAGTCGGGAAGCAGAGAAATCGGCATGGCCGGCCATTCTCGAACTGTGCTCACCTTGCCTTTGGTTATCAAGGCGTCGAACTCTTGCCCAAAAGCTACCCCATGCAATATTCCCATAACGCTCTTCGATTTGAAACCCGTCAACTGTAAGGGATTGGTGGGGCTCACCGTGATGTTCCCATTTACCCCTATGAACCCGTTACTAAGCGCGCCGATGGCGCCGCCGGCTGGTCGTATGAATCCGCCCAGCGCGATTGTGCCTTTGGTTTTTATTGACCAACCACCCAACATAAACTCGGCGATGGTGGCGAGGTTGTTCGTCGTGGAGGTGTCCAGCACGATGAGGGCCGCCTCAGCCGGTTCGGTAGAAATCACCAAGGCTAACACCTGATTAGGCGGCACGATATCGGTCGGAGTATTGTCCAAAACGATGTTGATAATGTTCTGGGTTGAGAGCACTCGATTGACGATCCCGGTCTTGCCGGGCGACGTCTCCTCCACATCCGCGGTGTTCAACGTCGCGTTCAATTGAAAAACCTGCCCCGTGACCGGTGCGGCGAACACATGCGCTGAACCGAGGAGCAAAACGCATCCGACTATACTCACAATCAGCCAATTCTTCATACGCATGACTCTATCCCCCTTGTTGTTAAAGTTTCTTACCTACGGAGAAAGAAATCACTTCCCTCTCTCAACATCGGTGTTTGGGAAAATACTTCGCAGAACCATACTTTTCAATAGAAAAGAAGCGCAATGCCTTGCAATCGCAGGATTATATGAGGGTACTGAAACTAACGGTACGACCGTTTACGGCGAAACAAACGTGCCGGGACTGGCCTCGTCTACGCTAAAATCCGTGGCGTTCGTGAGCACGCCGAGTTTGCTGCCGCTCGTGCGGAATCGTGTCCTATAAACAAGGTCATCCGTGGCGTTCGTCGCGTTGAACCGGGCGGCAAGCGTACCCACACCGGTGCCATCCAGCCTCGTAAGACACCCGTTCGTGCCGAATGTGGCATTGCCGGCGAAGAAAAACTGGCCGCTGACGATGCGATTGGAGACGCCGCCAACATTCAACAGATTGAGTTCGGCAAACAGGGTTCCCGCACGAAGCTTCCGGGTCGGCTGAGCGGGATCAATCGTCACTGAACCGACCGTCACGGCATTGCTGGAACCTTTGACATCAAAAACGATCAGAGGCAGCACGTTCGTGCCGTGCAACTGCACCAGCCCCAAAACTGCCTCATCGGATACATGGGTGCGCGGACGCAGGCCGAGCGCCAAATTCATCAGATCCCTATGGGTTAGGTTCACCGGAGCGGCGAAGGCAATACCTTGCTTATTCGTTCCTTGCACTTCACCATCCATCGCCATCGAAACGTCGATAACGTCGTTCGACACCGTGACGGCCAATGCCTGCACGCCCAGCACCATCATGCCACCCATGACACCGCCCAGCCACAAGCGTTTGGTTGTCCTCAAGATTCGGCTCGCGATCATTGTGTTCTCCCTCGCCTCCGTGTTACTCGACAAGCGTCCATGTCTGTCCGCTGGTGATGATCTTGCCTTTCGTGATCACAGCCGCAAATGGTGTCCCCGCTTGGATGCCCTTCAAATTGCCCACAACGCTGTTCCCACTAATGCTCTGTACCGCGCATGATCCTGAATTGGTGAATTTCTCGAACACGGGAAAAGCCAGAATGCCCGATGTCCATCCGTTGCTGACGGCACCCGACGCGTCGAAATTCGCGGCGAGCACAGCGTCCGCCCGCAACCGACCGCTCGATTTGATGCCTGCAACGAACGACACTGTATATTCCACCACGTTCTGCACATCGATTCCGGCCACAGTGACCAGATTGGTGTTTAAATCTTTGTCGAACACAATGAGGCTGGTTGGCGCGTCTTCACCGCATTGAACAACTAAACCGAGCAGTTCGTTGGCGGGCACGGTGCTGGTCACCGTTCGTCCGCGCGCCAGATTGATAATATTGGTACCGGTCAGGATGCCCTTGGAAGCTTCAAATCCGTTGGTAAGCACTACGCTAAACAGGTTGGCATCCACTTGGAGAACCTGGCTGGTAGTACTCTGAGCGAGCGCGCCACCTGCCAGTACCCCGGCGGCCAATGCCATCCAACCAGTGACAATCCATCGTCTTGTTATCATCAGTCTTCTGCCCTCTCAACGTGGTTAAAACTCCGTGCCTCAGCGGCACTCAAGGCGTCGAATCCGCTCATATCTCTAACATCAGCATCTCCGTGACACAAGCAATCTCTGTGCGCCGCGGCGCGGACGATCGAAACTTCAGGCTTTGACCGAACGAAGTTCCTGTGTGCGGTCGAGTAGCCCGCTGATGATGTCGTGTGCAACTTCCAGCGGTTTCTGCAATGCGTCCACAGTCACGCAAAGTTTCGCCGGGTAGTACGACAACACCGGTGCGGTCTCCTTGTCGTACACCTCGAGCCGGCGCCGCACCACTTCTTCCTTGGCGTCATCAAGGCGGCCTTCTTTCGTCGCGCGGAGTTTGAGCCGTCGCACGACTTCCTCGCGGTCCCGATCGACGCTCAATAACATCAGTTTCACCACCTCGATGTACTGGTCGAGCATCTTCGCCTGCGCAACGTTGCGGGGAATTCCGTCGAGCACAAGCGTGTCAGTCTGCGGGTTGAATTTGCCGGCGGCAATCATCCGATTCATGTGATCGTTCCAGAGGCGCACCGTAAAATCGTCGGGCACGAGCAAACCTTTGCTGGAGTACTCGCTGAAAATCTTTCCCAGTTCGCTGTTCTTGTCCAGCGCGCGGAACAAATCGCCGCTTGCCACGTGGGTGAACCCAATCAATGTTCCCAGTGTTTTGCCCTGCGTCCCCTTGCCGCAACCCGGTGCCCCCAGCAGCAGCACAGCCTTTATTTTCTTTGCCATGTTTTGCCCGCTCCTTCAGTTTAACAGTTTATACCAGTTGTTCCGGCGATGCGGCTCGCAGCCCAGTTCGCGAATCAGCCGCTACATTGTTGCTTCGCCAATCCGAAACGTCGCGCCCGCCAGTCGTACAACGTTTTCCTCCATCATCACGCTACCGAAATCGTTCGCGCCGAACTGTAGCGCAATCTGGCCGATATGCGGCCCTTGCGTAACCCAACTGGACTGCACATTATCAAAATTATCCAGAAAAATCCGCGCCAGCGCTTGCATCCGCAAACACTCGTGCGCTCCAACCGTCGCCGCCCGTACCAGAATGCGCAGGCTAAAGCCTGCGGCTACATGTAGCCGCACCCTTTACGGGTGCGCGTCGTTCAACGCAAACACCGTGTGCTCCGTGTGCTCGAACCGGACAAAATCGAGATAACCTCCGCCACCACGTACCTAGTGGATATATCAGTTACTGATGTATCATCCATTCTCACCGGAGGAAACAAGAACGGAATTTAGGTATGGGTATCCAAAACCGCCCACATCATCATCATATATCGCCATGTCAAACGTGGTGAACCTGGCGATACATCGAGACGGGCGGTCACTTTGGTTGGACAGAGAGAGACCGCTGAGTCTGGTGCGTCCTCGAATCGGCTCACTTCCGACGGACAACGACCTGATGTTCCTGACGAAGTTTGACGATGCTGTCGGCGGCGCAGACGCCGCGCCAGAGGATGTTCGGATAGAGAATCGCGTAACGGCCTATGATCGAGCCGGGATTCAGGACGCAGTTGCAGCCGATGTCGGCGCCATCGCCGATGATCGCGCCAAACTTGTGCAGGCCTGTGTCGATCTCCCGTCCGTACTTCACCGTGACATTGCTCTTGATGGATTTGACGTTGGACAGAATCACACCGGCACCGAGATGGACCTTGTTGCCCAGGATGGAATCGCCGACATAACTGAAATGCGGTACGGTTGCGCCGTTGAATAGCACCGCGTTCTTGAATTCGCAGGAGTTGCCGAGCACGCAGTCGTCACCTACGATGACGCTGCCACGGATGTAGGCGCCGGAACGGATCTCGCAATTCCTGCCGATGATTGCCGGCCCTTTGATGACCGCGCCGTGCTCTATAACGGTTCCCTCACCGATCTGCACGTCGTCGCCGATGAACGGTGTGCCGACGATCTTGCCGCGTTGCGAAGATTTGACGTGCTTTTTTGCAAACGCAGGCAGTTTCTTCAACGCATCCCAGACATGCTCGCAGTTGGCGAACAATTCGGGATACGCGAATTGTTTCAGGTCGAGAAGTTCCTCAGGGCGAAACATGGATACATTCTAATCGCCGCCGCCCTGCCCCGCAAGCAGTTCCGCGCAGCCTCGCGCGTCGCAGACTGACGACACTCAGCGGAACCGACGTCCGACGACAGGCGTCGCGGTGGTGTTTGTCGACATTAAGGTGGGCGATGCGGGCGCAGCCTGCTGGAATCTCGCTCGCGGATGGCGTTTTTTAACTCCTATAGCCACTTGTTCCATCAGGTATTCGGCAACGTAGCAGAAAATTATAATGACGATGACAAAAATGGCCAGCACCCGGTATTTGCGAGACATGTCTGTCATCGACGTTTTCTACCAGTGAGATCGCAACTCCGACGCAAGTCGCGGTGGAATCCTCACGAGCGTTATTTGCCATGAACCGTTACCTACGAGCAAGAGAATCCTGTTCAACCAGAATCGCGCTTGAGGGACAACGTTGGTGCCGATAGTATCCCGAATTTGTGGAACAATCCGAATCCTCCCAGCAGCGCGGCTTCTGGAGTCTGATCGTCACGCAGTTCCAGGGCGCGTTCAGCGACAACGCGCTGAAGACGTTGGTCACATTCGTCGGTCTCAGCGTGGTGACGTCGTCACGGCAACGTGAGGCGATTGTGCCGCTGCTGGGTATA
>JBEKLX010000054.1:0-13935 GCA_050008795.1 Verrucomicrobiia bacterium
GGGAATTGTTCCAACGGCCTTCTCTGTCTCCAACTCAATAATCGGCTGGCCTTTGGTGATCTTCTC
Organism: Verrucomicrobiia bacterium; assembly: GCA_050008795.1. Taxonomy (GTDB): domain Bacteria; phylum Verrucomicrobiota; class Verrucomicrobiia; order Palsa-1439; family Palsa-1439; genus CAIKBP01. The sequence goes on from JBEKLX010000054.1 coordinate 67, forward strand.
GCCTTCCTTGACGAGAATGCTCACCACCGTGCCGCTGTCGGCCCCTTCACCGATGCTCGGAAGTTTAACGTCCATATGCTTTCTCTGTACTCGCCCAGTTGATGCCTTACGTTGCCGCGTTCGAACTCATATCACAAATCTGTCCCCATGCCTATATGCTGGCTGGGAAGTTCTTCTCCGGATCGACACCCAACTCCTTGATTGCTCGCGCGACGACCGAATTCTCCACTTCACCACGTTGCGCCAGCGCGTAAAGCGTGGCGACGACCGTGCACTCGGCGTCCACCTCGAAAAACCGGCGCAAGTTAGCGCGCGTATCACTGCGACCAAAACCGTCGGTGCCGAGCGTCATGAGGCCACCGGGCACCCAGGGTGCGATTTGGTCGGGCACGGCCTTGATGTTGTCGGAAACCGCCACAAACACGCAGGTTGCCTCGGCAAGCAAGTCTTCGAGATATGACGCGCGCGGTGTTTCCTGTGGATGCAACATGTTCCAGCGGCGCGCCGCAAGCGCCTCGTTACGCAGGCGCTTGTAGCTGGTGGCGCTCCAGACATCTGCCGACACATCGTACCGCTCGGCAAGAATCTCCTGTGCGCGCAACGCCTCCCGCAAGATCGGCCCACTGCCTAATATGTGCGCCTTGTGTTTCTTCTTTGCCGGGCCGACACGAAATTTATAAAGGCCATTGAGGATGCCTTCCTCGACGCCGGTTGGCATTGGCGCCATCGCGTAGTTCTCGTTGTGCAGCGTCAGATAGTAAAAGATGTTCTCGCCATCTTTGTACATCCGTCGCAATCCATCCGCGATGATGACGGCGATCTCGTATGCGAAAGCAGGCTCGTATACCATCAACGTTGGGATTATGCTCGCCAGTAGCAGGCTGTGGCCGTCCTCGTGCTGTAACCCTTCGCCGCTAAGCGCGGTGCGTCCCGCCGTAGCGCCGAGCAGGAAACCTTTGGCGCGGATATCGCCCGCCAGCCACATTAAATCACCGATGCGTTGAAACCCAAACATCGAGTAATAAACGAAGAACGGCACCATGGGCGTGCCGTGGCTGGCGTATGCCGTGGCTGCGGCGATCCATGAACACATCGCGCCAGCTTCGGTGATTCCCTCTTCCAAAATCTGTCCATCCTTGCTCTCGCGGTAGTACAACAGGCTCGCGCGATCCACCGGCTCGTACAACTGTCCCAAATGAGAATATATCCCGTACTCACGAAACAACGCGTCCATGCCAAACGTCCGCGCCTCGTCGGGGATCACGGGCACGACATGCCTGCCGATCTTCGGATGACGCAGCAACGTATTCAACAGCCGCACAAATGCCATCGTTGTTGACAATTCCAGTTGTCCCGAGCCTTTCAGGAATCCGCCAAGCTCGGCCAACGTCGGCACGTCGAGCGACACCGGTTTCACGACGCGCTTTGGCAGAAAACCGCCGAGCGCCGAGCGCCTCTTCAATAGATATTTCGTCTCAGGACTGTCGGACGACGGACGATAGAAAGGCGCCTCGGCAATCACGTCGTCACTGATCGGTATGTCGAACCGCTCACGAAACTCGCGAAGTTCCTTTTCGTTGAGCTTCTTCTGTTGGTGGGTAACGTTGCGGCCTTCGCCCGACTCACCGAGGCCATAACCTTTTACCGTCTTGGCGAGGATGACCGTCGGTGCCCCGCGATGCTCTACAGCCGCCTTGTAAGCCGCATATATCTTCTGCGGATCGTGACCGCCACGGCGCAGCTTGTGAAGTTGTTCATCGGTGAGATGATTCACCAGATCGAGCAGTTTCGGATATTTGGCGAAGAAATGTTTTCGGATGTAACTGCCCGGCTCAACAACGTATTTTTGGTAATCGCCGTCAACCGCTTCTTCCATCCGTTTCACCAGCAAGCCTGTCTTGTCGGCCCGCAGTAACGGATCCCATTCCGCGCCCCAGATGACCTTGATCACGTTCCAACCCGCGCCGCGGAAAGCCGCCTCCAGTTCCTGGATTATTTTCCCGTTGCCGCGCACGGGACCATCCAGCCGTTGCAGATTGCAGTTCACAACCCAGATGAGGTTGTCGAGATTTTCGCGCGAGGCCAACGTCAGCGCGCCCAGCGTCTCGGGTTCGTCGCATTCGCCGTCACCGACAAAACACCATACCTTCGGCTCCTCGCCCTTCAGGAACCCGCGCGCCCCTAGGTAGCGATTGAACCGCGCCTGATAAATCGAAAGGATCGGCCCAAGACCCATCGAAACCGTCGGGAACTGCCAGAACTCCGGCATCAAATATGGATGCGGATACGACGACAGCCCGCCGCCTTGCGACTGCGGAACCAGATCCTGGCGAAAATTATGGAGATGCTTCTCGTCCAGCCGACCTTCTAGAAACGCCCGCGCATAGATCCCCGGCGACGCATGGCCCTGAAAATAAATCATGTCGGCAGGACGATCTCCGTCGCCGCCACGGAAGAAATGGTTGAACCCGACCTCGTAGAGCGTAGCGCACGACGCATAGGTCGAAATGTGGCCGCCAATACCGTGATGTATGCGGTTGGCATTGACCACCATTGCCATTGCATTCCAGCGGATGTAGCTCTTGATGCGTCGCTCGATCTCGCGGTCGCCAGGATACGGCGGTTCATTATCGGACGGTATCGTATTGACGTACGGCGTGGTGACCGCCGCAAGCACATCAACCGGTTGACCGAACACTGTTTTGTTTTTCCGTTCCGAATTATTTCCCGTCGCCATGCCTCGAGTCCTCAGTTTTCGGAATTCACATACCTCACCGTTTGAGAGTAATAATAGCCCAAGACCGGCTAATTCCAAGCGACATGAGATATTTAGACCTAACTTTCGCTACGCCACAAGAGAACCTGGCTTGTGACGAGGCGCTACTCGATTGGTGCGAGCATGGAGACGGATGCGAAACACTCCGTTTTTGGGAGTCGCCGATACATTTTGTCGTCGTCGGCTACTCGAATAGAGTCCGCGCGAACGTGGATATTGGCGCCTGTGAGAGTAATGGCATCCCGGTCTTGCGCCGGTGCACCGGCGGAGGCACTGTCCTGCAAGGACCAGGCTGCCTGAATTACACATTGATCCTGCGCATCCCCGAGACCGGTCCGTTGACACGTCTCACCAGTACCAATCAGTTCATCATGGAACAACACCATGCTGCGCTGGCAAAGTTGACGGGGGATGCCGTCGTTGTGCGCGGAACAACCGATTTGGCAGTCGGAGACCTTAAATTTTCCGGCAACGCACAGCGCCGCAGGCAACATTGCCTGCTTTTTCACGGCACATTTCTCCACAACTTCAAAATCGCGCTTGTGGAGAAGTATCTCCTTGTGCCCTCGCGCCAGCCGACGTACCGTCGCGCGCGACCGCATGCTGAATTTCTGACGAACATCCCGCTCGCGTCTCACCAAATCAAGAACGTTCTTACCCGATGCTGGAATGCAGACGACGCGCTTGCCGGGTTTCCGTCCGAGATGGTTCACAACCTCGCTGCCAACCGCTATTCATCGCGAGAGTGGACATTCAAGCTTTAAGCAACGGCGCTTGACATATTCGCATAAGCGCATATGATAGGCGCTGCCGATGGATAAACCGAACCAACTGTTCAAAGCATTTTCGGATGAGACGCGGCTGCGGATATTGAACCTGCTGGCGCAACGCGAACATTGCGTGTGCGAGTTCCAGCAGGTTCTTGAGGTGCCGCAGCCGACCATCTCGCGGCATCTCGCCTACTTGCGACGCTCGAAGCTGGTCCAGACACGGCGTCACGGTAAAATGATTCTGTATTCGTTGTCACCGTCTAGAGATGGTGTGCATGCTTCGCTGTTGCGCTGCCTGCGCGGCTGTTTTACGGAGATCGGCTTTTTGCATCGCGACATCGTGCGCGACCGCAAACAGAAACCTTTGATTCACCCGGAGTGCAGATGAACGAAAATATCAGCTGCAGGCTTTCGTTCCTCGACCGCTACCTGACGCTTTGGATTTTTTTGGCAATGGGTATCGGTGTCGGCACCGGGTATTTCGTGCCCGGCGTTGAGACGTTCATCAACCATTTCCAAGCCGGGACCACGAACGTGCCCATTGCCATCGGTTTGATCCTCATGATGTATCCGCCGCTGGCAAAAGTGAAATATGAGGAATTGGGCGATGTGTTCCGCAACCGGAAAGTGCTTGGCTTATCACTGCTGCAAAATTGGGCGATCGGGCCAGTGCTGATGTTCGCGCTGGCAATCCTATTCCTGCGCAATTACCCCGAATACATGGTCGGGTTGATCATGATCGGGTTGGCCCGATGCATTGCGATGGTGATCGTCTGGAACGAACTCGCGAAGGGAGACACCGAGTATTGCGCCGGGCTGGTGGCGTTCAACAGCGTGTTCCAAGTGCTCTTCTACAGCTTGTTCGCATGGATTTTCATCACCAAGCTGCCCCCACTGTTTGGCCTGAAGGGCAGCGTGGTTGAGGTAAGCATGGGGCAGATCGCCAAGAGCGTTTTTGTCTATCTCGGCATCCCTTTCCTTGCGGGATTGGTGACGCGGTTCGCGTTGCTCAAGACAAAGGGCCGCGAGTGGTACGAACGCACGTTCATTCCGCGTATCAGCCCGATTACGCTGATCGCGTTGCTGTTTACGATTCTGGTTATGTTCAGCCTCAAAGGCGACCGCATCATCCGAATCCCGCTCGATGTATTACGTATCGCCGTGCCGTTGCTGATCTATTTCGTCGTGATGTTTCTCGTCAGTTTCTGGCTCGGCCACAAAGTCGGGGCCGACTACTCCAAGACCGCTACGCTGTCGTTCACCGCGGCAAGCAACAACTTCGAACTGGCCATCGCAGTTGCGGTCGCAGTGTTCGGCATCAACTCCGGCGTGGCATTTGCCGCCGTCATCGGACCGCTGGTGGAAGTCCCAGCGCTGATCGGTTTGGTAAATGTATCGCTGTATTTCCAGCACCGCTACTTCGATCAGGGGCATCCCAAGATTAAAACACGCGTTTTATTTCTTTGCACGGGGAACTCTTGTCGCAGCCAAGTGGCAGAAGGATGGTTGCGCAAGCTTGGCGGCGAGCGGTTTGAAGTCTTCAGCGCCGGCTCCGAACCGGCGGGTCGCATTCATCCGCTGGCCATCCGCGTCATGCAGGAAGCAGGCGTGGATATCGCGCGCCATCGTTCGAAGTCGCTCGACGAGTTCGTCGGCCAGCCATTTGACTTTGTCATCACGGTCTGTGACAACGCCCGCGAGGCGTGTCCGCATTTTCCCGGAGCTGCCCGGCAATTGCACTGGAGCTTCGACGATCCGGCCCGAGTGACGGGTGCCGACGAGGGAAAGATGATTATCTTCCGTCGCGTTCGCGACGAAATCCTTGACCGCATCCGGGAGTTCGTTGCAACGAACTTCAACCTCTGACATTAATAACTCTTATTTCGGCGGCGCGCTGCTGAGCTTGTTCAGGAATGGCGTAAACAGGTCAATCGGGATCGGCACAAACGTGGTGGTATTGTGCTCGCTGGCAATCTCGGCCATCGTCTGCAGGAACCGCAGTTGCAGCGCGATTGGCTGCGCGGCAATCATACCGGCCGCCTGCACCATCTTCTCAGCCGCCTGAAATTCGCCTTCGGCATTGACGATCTTGGCGCGGCGTTCGCGTTCGGCTTCGGCTTGCTTGGCCATCGCGCGTTTCATGCTGTCCGGTAACACCACGTCGCGGACTTCGACTGCCGTGACTTTCACGCCCCACGGCTCAGTATGACGGTCGATGATTTCCTGAAGTTGTAGGTTGATTTTTTCGCGCTGGGCCAGTAATTCGTCGAGCTGCGACTGACCGAGCACGCTGCGCAACGTCGTCTGCGAGATCAGCGAACTCGCTTTGAGAAAATTCTCCACCTTCGTCACCGCCGCCAAAGGATCCACCACGCGGAAATATACCACGGCATCCACGGTCGCCGGCACGTTGTCGCGGGTCATGATCTCCTGTTTAGGCACGTCGATCGTGATCACGCGCAGATCCATCCGCACCATCCGGTCCACCCACGGGATCAGAAAAATCAGCCCCGGTCCCCTTGCTGCCTGCAGCCGGCCCCAGCGAAATACCACTGCGCGCTCGTACTCACGCAGGATCCGTATTGCCTGCGGCAACACGATCACTGCCAGAACTACCACCGGCACGATCCATCCACCATATGTATGAATCAGTTGTTCCATGATTGATCTCCTTTCAGAAGCTCTTTGGTTTAACTTTCAGCGTCAGCCCTTTTACACTCACGATCTCCACGTCCTGCCCTGCGGCAATTGGCGTATCGCCCATCGCGTTCCAATGTTCGCCTTCGATAAACACCTGGCCGCCATTCGCGTCAATCGCCGTCAGCGCTTTTGTCGTCTGGCCGACCAACGTTTCCGCGCCGACTTTCGCGGGCCGTAACTGCGCCCGAAGTCCCGCGCCGGCGACGAACATGAAAAACAACGCCGTCACGATCGTTGCCGACGAAATCCACACCAACGACAGCCGATAAAACGGATCGCTGCGGTCAAACAACATCAGCGACCCGAGGAAAAATGCCACAACGCCGCCGGCCGTCAGCACGCCGTGCGTCGGTGCAAATACATCGATAAGAAACAGCGCGATCGCCACCCCGATCAGTGCCACGCCCGCCGCGTTCACCGGCAGGACCGAAGCCACGTAAAGAACCAGGACTAAGGCAATCACACCGACGACTCCGGGTAGGATAGCGCCGGGGTTGGTCAGTTCACCGATGACGCCATACAGAACAAACAATCCAAGCACGTACAACATCTCGGGAGAGAACAGGACCTGAAAAATCCGGTCACGAAACGTTTTCGGGATCTCCACAGGGCTGGCGCCGGCAGTCTGCAGTCTTTTACCGTTCACCTCGCGCCCGTCGATCTGTTTCAGCAGATCCGGCAAGTCCTTTGCGATCAAGTCTATGACGTTCAGTTCCAATGCTTTCTCTGCCGGGATCGAACTGCTTTCCCTCACCGACGCCTTCGCCCATTCAGCGTTCCGCTTCCGCTTCGTAGCGACGGTCTCGATGTAGCTGCCATAGAAATTCTCCTGCTTCTCCTTCATGGTTTTGTCCACCTCGCCGCCTCCGAGTGCGACAGGATGAGCCGCGCCGATTGCGGTTGTTGGCGCCATGGCCGCCACGTCAGCCGCGATCGTGATGAAACAACCCGCGCTTCCCGCCCATGCCCCCGGTGGCGCAACGTACACGACGACGGGGATAGGTGACGCCAGGAATTTCTCTACAATGACCCTGGTGGAATCCAGCAGCCCACCCGGCGTGTTGAGTTGGATGATCAAGCACTGCGCGTTTTGGGCTGCCGCTTCGTCGATCGCCCGCGAAATGTAACTGGCCGTGCCGGGACCGATGGCCCCGTCAATTTTAATCAGGCAAACCCTGGCCGCCTCTGGTGCCGCCGTAGGCGGGAAAGTCTTTTCAGTCTTACCATAGGCGACAACTGAAACGAACAACAGCGTCGCCAGTATTATTTCCCGGTGTTTCACGATTGTTTTATCGTACCACAATTTCCCGCTTGCAGCACGCGTCAATAGTTGCCATTGCTCGCGGCGAGTTATTTACCCACTGCTTCTTGAACAATTTTGACTCCGCTGCTGGTGCCAATACGCGTAGCCCCCGCCGCGACCATTTTCCGGAAATCGGCCAGCGAGCGGATGCCACCCGCAGCCTTCACGCCCAGCCCGTGCGGTTTCACGAGCCGCGCTATCAACGCCACGTCCGCAACTGTCGCACCGCACGCGCCGAGTCCTGTAGAGGTTTTCACAAGGTCCGCACCCGCCTCGATGCAAAGTTGGCACACACGCGTTTTCTCGGCGTCGGTCAGCAGGCTCGTCTCCAAGATGACCTTGCAGAGCGCGTGACCTTCGCGGCAGGCTTGTACGACGCTCTGGATGTCGGAGAGAACCACACTGTCGTTGCCCGCTTTAAGTGCGCCGACGTTGAGCACCATGTCGATCTCGCGCGCGCCGTCGCGAAGGGCAAACCTTGTTTCGTACACTTTTGTTTCCGTAAGGTTCGCGCCTAGCGGGAAACCGACGACGGTACAAACTTTGACATCGTTTTTACTCAGCGCGCTGGCAGCGCATCGGACGTGACAAGGATTCACGCAGACCGACCAAAATCCGAACTCCATCGCCTCGCGGCACACCCGTTCGATATCAGTGGCAGTGGCTTCGGGTTTTAACAGCGCGTGATCGATGAGACTGGCGACGTTCATGGCGCACTAAAAACCTCATTTCGATTCATTGCGTGGAACAGACTTTGAGAACAGTTTCTGCGCCGCTTCCTTCCACTTGGCGCTCTCGAATTGCTCGTCGGGCCACGGCGGGGCTTGAAGGACTTTGTCGATCGCCCTTCGCGCCTCGTCGGGTTTCCCTGTGTCGCGTAGCGCTTCGGCAAGATAAAGATAGTTCTCTGGATAATCGGGGAATAATTCAACGGCGCGTTGCAGCAGGCGCAAGCCTTTGCGCGGGCTACCGATGCTAACCGGCGGCGCTGGCGCCCGCAGATGCAGCATACCAAGCACGCACAGCGGCCCGCCAAAATCGTAACTTTCATCCAATTCGATGGCGCGTTTTAATGCCGCCTGCATCTCGCTGACCGCGTCCAGTCCGTATGTGCGATCCACGTCCGCGAGCAGTCCGACATTGAGCGCGTACCAGTAATGGCCTTCGACGCGGAAGGGCTCCAACTCTCGTGCGTGCCTCGCCAATGCGATGCCGCGTTTGGCCGCATCCTTGCGGAACGCCGGCTGCGAACCGTTCTCGGCCAAAAATGCCAGCGCCCGCGCCGCCTCCCACTGCAGATCGTAATCGTCACGCAGCGTGCGAGCCGCCTGTTCCAGCAATTGAGCGGCGCGCGTCACTTGCTCCAGCGTCCGCGGCTGCGCGGCAAACAACGCACGTCCTTCTTCGAGAAACTCCGCCGCCTCCTGGGGCGTCAACACCAGCGGTTGTCGCGGCGCCATTTTCACGCTGCCAATGCTATTGCAGCCCACCGCCAGCAGCGCCACCAGACAAAAACCAATAAGAATCGCTCGCGCAGACGTCATTTATTTTCCCAGAAACAATTCCTGCGCCTTGGTCAACCGTTCCCTGTCCAAGTCCACAAAGGATTGGACGCGAATGCTGCGGAGTATCGTCTTGCCTTCCTCGCTATCGTTCATTGCTTTCAGCACGGTTTTTAGTTTCTCTGCATTCACGCTCGAGGTATTGCCGCCAAACAGCACGACCAAGGCGCGCGGCAATTCATCGGACCGATAGATCACCTTCAACTTCGGTCCCAGTTCCGAGTCGTTCTCGAACAGCTTCCATGCGGCTTCCTCCACCAACACGGCATCCGCCGCATTCTTCGCGCCGTCAGCCAGATTAAAAACGGCACCCTCGATATCCATCGTGGGTTTTAGGCGTACTTCCTTACCAAGTTTGTCCTGCAAGATCACGCCAATGACGTAGCGTTGCTCCGCAGCCAACGTCGTGGCCACGGTCTTGCCTGCCAGCGTCTTCACGTCGTCTCCAGCCGTCTTGGGAACGACCAGCACGTACTGTTCTGCTATCACGCCTTCGCGCCGCGTCTCCGATACCGGTTCCAATCCAAGTGTTTTGCCGTACTGCAAATAAAAACCCGGCGTCACAATGCCCATGATGGGTTTCTTCGCTCCACAGAACTCCGCTGCTTTTACGGGATCGTTCATCACCTCCGGCTCGAACGATACGGCGAGTTTTCGCCCGACATAATCGGTAAACCCTTTCACCGTCGGCCCCGCCACTTCCTGCGTGGCGAATTTTTCTCCCGTTTTTAGGAATAGGAATGGCTCCGGGCCACCGTTGGCGAGCGCAACGGTTGCCGACAATAGAACAAATGCAATCCCATGTAGGAGCGGCGTTTTGCTTCGCATGTCTCGCTCCTCGCCCTGACGGCTCGGAACGGGCAGACTCGGCTTTGCCGTGACTGAACTATGTTTCCCCATCGTCAGTTTCTCCTCCAATTCTTCAGCATAATCCATAATTTCTCTGCCGCTGAAAGCCGGACCCGTTCATCGAACACGGCGTAGTTCCGTTCCTCGATCTTGCGCAAGATACCGCCGTAAATTCCAATCATCACCGCCAACGTCCCGCGGCTGTCGGGATATATCATCCCAAGCAGCGGTTCGGCTTTCCGATAATATTCACGCGCTCGCGCAGCTTCGAACTTCATCAACTCCACAAATCGCGAATGAAATTCGCTCCTACAGGCCGAAGGGTTGGCGGCAGCGTTCAGGATGTCGTCCTCTGTTACGCCGAACCGGCGCAAATCCTCACGCGGCAGATAGATGCGGCCCATCTGCGCATCCTCTTTTACGTCACGGAGGATGTTGGTGAGCTGAAATGCGATGCCGCATGCTTCCGCGGGCGCGAACGCCGCTTTGTCGGTATACCCAAAAATCGGCAGCACAACCAGACCGACTGCTGATGCCACGTGATAGCAGTACTTGTAGAGGTCATCGAACGTTTCGTACCGCGTCATGCGCTGATCCATTTCGGTGCCATCGAGCAACTCATGAAAGTGGCGCAGTGGGATGTTGTATCGTTTCACCGTGTCTGCCAAAGCGGGGAATGTCGGGTCGGCGAACTCGCCACGCGTGAGCGCCGCGTCAACTTGCGCGCGCCATTTGAGTAGTCCTTCCGAAGCCACGGCAGGATTAGCTGCATTGTCGGCGATATCGTCGCTGCGCCGCATGAACGCGTAGATGGCGCACATCGCATCGCGCTTCGCCCGAGGCATAACAAGGAACGAGTAATAGAAATTCTTCGCCGTGCGCCGCGCGATCTGTCGGCACGATTCGTAGGATTGTTTCAGTGGTTCGGCCATTGACCGTTGATTATGGCCGTCATGGAAAACGCTGGCAAGATTGTTTGTGGCTGCAATCTGGCGGCGGCGAGCGCAATCCGAGGCCGAACCCAAGCAGCTTCCCATCCCTTTCCCCAATAAAAGTTGAAACGCACCCACTGCAACGGATCGCAGATTGCCAAAGTTGTTCCACCGCTTGCATTGGCTGTCGAAAATCGAATACACTGTCTTACAACCTTCAAAAGGAGCATTCGATGAAAACAATCGTCAGTATTGCCCTGCTCGCAGCCGCCATCAACACGGGCTGGGGACAGTGTATGGATAAAATCTCTCCTGATATCGCGGGGAAAGCCGTCGCTCTCACCAATGCGCCAAACGCACCGGCATCGCCAGTCGCGGCCACGTACATTGACGGCGCGAAGGTGACGGCGGCATTCGACAAGGGCCAGACACTGGCCGAAGCCCACGGCTACAAGGTCATGGCGAGCCGACGCGACAAACCCGGCCCGGTGGAGATTCACACATACGAGACTGATGTGTTTTACATCATCCAGGGCACGGCAACATTCGTCACGGGCGGCACGTGTGCCGACGCCAAGATTACCGCGCCGGGTCAGCTTCGCGGCACCAGTATCATCGATGGAGTAACGCATCATTTAAAGAAGGGGGACGTGATCATCGTGCCGGCCGGTCTGCCGCACCAGTTCACTGAAGCTAGCAATCCGTTCCTGTATTTTACGGTCAAGCCCATCAAGGCGGAGTGAGAAAGATCAAGCGATACGCTTACTTACCACCCATGAACTCTTACCGCACATTCCTTAAAATTTCCCTCCTCGCTTTCCTTGCTGCCATGACCGCCTCTGCCGCGGCCATCAAACACGACTTCCTCGCCATCGACGAGGGCCTCGCGAATCTGCTTCACGTCAACGAAAACGATCCGACGAAAAACTGGATCGTGCCGGTCGGCCACCCACAAGGGCGAGACATGCAGCTCGTTGGCGGCGGCCGCGTGCTCATTGGCCACGATGCCGGCTACACGGAGTTCGACATCGCAACGGGCAAAATCGTGAAAGAAGTCGCGACCTACAAAGGTGTGACCTCCGCGCGCCGTCTGCCCGGCGGCAACACACTCATTGCCGGCGTCGATCTCGACGGCGAGAAAGGCGTGGTCGTGCTCGAGGTGGACGACGCCAATGTTGTGAAACGTAAAACGATTTTCCCGGGGAATTACATGCGCCTCATCCGCGAGACCCCGCAAGGCACGTTGCTCATGATGAATGACACGATGATTCGCGAAGGCGATCGCACAGGCGCGTTGCTTCATGAGTGGACGGTGCCCGGCTTTCGCCATGCGTGGAAGGCCGTACGGCTGCCCAACGGCCACACGCTCGCGTCGGCGGGCTACGGCGCGTTCTTTGTCGAACTCGATGCGAGCGGGGCGGTCGTGCGCAAGTTCGCCGCAAAGGAAGACATGCCTGACACCGTGCATGCGAATTTCTACGCGACGTTTCAACTGTTGCCCAACGGCCACATCGTGGTAGCCAACTGGCAGGGGCACGGACCGGGTCACGGCGCGTCCGGCATCCAGTTGTTCGAACTCGATGAAAAGGCCGCGATCGTCTGGCAGTGGAGCGATGCAAAAATCATCTCATCATTGCAAGGCGTGCTCATCCTCGACGGACTCGACACCGCCGTGCTCCACGACGAACGCAACGGCATCATGGCGCCGCTCGCCGTGACGAAGTAGCCGCGCATCAACGCTACGCCATCTGCCGGCACTCGAACCATGTCGCCTGCAGAAAAAAGAATGAAGGGATGCGACCCTAATCGCCTTGTTTATTATTTGCTTCAGGTGGGTCTGCCTGACCGGTGTCTCTGAGCAACTTGTGGATTAACTTGAGATACCCGGAACCATTCCTAAGCGTACCCAGAAGGCCTGCTGCTCCCATCAGCAGGAACATCCCAAAAAGGAAAGTGGCCTCGCTGCCTATTATGGGTCCCAAAATGGCTAGCCCCAAAGCAACCAACAGGGAACATGCCGAGAAGAAATAGTAAAAGCGCAAGTGAAGCTCGGTTCTTTCTAAGTTGGCTATCAGTTTCCGGTCCGACTCCGTCAACTCCGCTTGAGTTTTCCCGATGTTCGTAGAGTTCATGGCATCTTTGATGGCGGACTTCCCGTAGGACACATTAACGACAGTACCATAGCGGTCACGTTCCTTCATTCTGCAATCTGCGTGCACCCCATACCGACGCGCGGCATCAATGTGCCAGTAGCGTTAGGACGGCTTTCTGCGCGTGCAGACGGTTCTCTGCTTGGTCGAAGATCGTTTGTTGATGCGACTCGAATACACCCGCTGTGATCTCTTTGCCGCGGTATGCTGGTAGACAATGCATCACCAGCGCGCCACGTTTGGCGGCGCGCACCACCGCATTGTTGATCTGATATGGCGTGAACTTCTTCAATCGCTCCGCGGCTTCCCCTTCCTTGCCCATCGAGACCCACGTGTCGGTATACAACACGTCTGCATCCGACGCCGCCGCGATGGCATCCTCGGTTACGCATACCTCGCCGCCGGCGCGTTTCACAAGAGCATTAGCCGGCTGAAACCCTTGCGGCGCGGCAATCCACAGCTTCATCCCAAGCTTTGCCGCGGCAAACAGCCACGAGTTGGAAACATTGCATGCACCATCACCGAAGAACGCGATTTTCTTGCCCTTCAGACCGCCGAGTTTTTCCTCGATGGTGAATAAATCGGCCAGAATCTGGCACGGATGCTCATCATCGGTCAACGCGTTGACCACGGGAATCCTTCCAACATGCGCGAATTCCTCAATATCGCGTTGCGCGTAGGTGCGTATGACCACGCCATGCAGGTATCGCGACAAGACACGGGCGGTATCGGCCACTGTCTCGCCGCGGCCCATCTGGATTTCGTTAGACGACAGGTAAATCGTAGCGCCGCCGAGTTCGCGTATGCCGACCTCGAAGCTGACACGG
>JBEKLX010000055.1:0-23901 GCA_050008795.1 Verrucomicrobiia bacterium
AGGCGGCGACCGCGGCGACGAAGTAACGGATGAACATGACGGAAATAGCAAAAAAAACAGATCTGAAGAAGAAACTGGTGGGCGTGGTCGTCAGCGACAAGATGGACAAGACCATCGTAGTCGAGGTGGCGCGACGGGTACGTCACCCGCGATATCAGAAGGTCATGACTAAGTACAAGAAATTCTACGCGCACGACGAGAAAGGCGAGGCAGGCATGGGCGATACGGTCCAGCTTGTCGAGTCGCGGCCATTTAGCAAACTGAAGCGTTGGATGCTGGAAGCAGTGGTGCAGAAGGCACAAGTGATTGAGAAGGTCTAGGGATGATTCAGATCCGAACACATTTGGAAGTCGCTGATAACACCGGCGCACGGGTGGCGTGGGCCATCGGGGTGCTCGGTCATCAGAAGCGTTATGCGCGGATTGGCGATATTATCAAGGCGCACGTCAAGGAAGCGACGCCCGATGGCACCGTGAAGAAGGGTGAAGTGGTCACCGCAGTCGTGGTGCGCACGCGGTCGCCGTTGCGCCGGTCTGATGGGTCGTACCTCCGATTCGACAACAACGCGGTTGTGATCATTGACGACCAGCTCAACCCGAAGGGAACGCGCATCTTCGGGCCTGTGGCGCGCGAATTGCGCGACAAGAATTTTGCCAAGATCATTTCGTTGGCTCCTGAGGTGTTGTGATTATGGGTCTGCACGTCAAGAAGAACGATATGGTGGTGGTACTGTCAGGTGAGTTCAAGGGCAGGCAGGGCAAGGTGCTCGCAGCGCTCCCTGACAAGCGGCGCGTGCTGGTCGAAGGCGTCAACGTGGTGCACAAGGCGATGCGTAAAAGTCAGGACAACCCGAAAGGTGGCATCACCACGAAGGAGGCGCCGATTGCCTCGTCAAAGGTGATGCTGCTGGAGAAGTTTGAGGTGCGCCGCAAGAAGCGGCAGGTAGCGCCGGTACCGGCAGCGTAAGGAATTTCAATGGCTCAGCTTTACGATTTCTATAAGACGGAAGTGGTTGGACAGCTCCTGAAGAGCGGTCGCTTCGCCAATCGCATGCAGGTGCCGAAGGTGGAGAAGATCGTGCTTAACATGGGCATCAACTCCAATTTCGACAAGGACGTGGTGACGGAAGCGCAGCAGGAGTTGGCGACGATTTCAGGGCAGCGGCCTATCGTCACAAAGGCGAAAACTAGTATTTCGAACTTCAAGGTGCGCCAGGGTATGCCGGTAGGCGTGAAGGTTACGTTGCGCGGAGTGCGGATGTACGAGTTTATGGAGCGGTTTTTCAACGCGGCGTTGCCGCGTATCCGCGACTTTCGCGGCATGTCGCCCCGCGGATTCGACGGTCGCGGCAGCTATACGATAGGCGTGCGCGACCAAACCATTTTCCCCGAGGTGGACTTGGACAAGATCAAGCACAATATCGGGATGGATGTGACGATTGTGACAACGGCAAATACCGACACGGACGCAAAGGAATTGCTGAAGCTGCTTGGTATGCCGTTCAGCAGCTAAGGAACGATAAAGCGATGGCGAAACTCTGTTTAATGATCAAGGCTGAGCGGCCTGTGAAATTTTCCTCGCGGAAATATTTCCGCTGCAAGAACTGCGGGCGGCGGCGCGCGTACATCCGGCGATTCCAGATCTGCCGGATTTGCTTCCGCGAACTGGCCAGCCAAGGGAAGCTCCCCGGTGTGACGAAGGCGAGTTGGTGATGGCATGAATGTGACTGATTCAATCGGCGATATGTTGACACGAATCCGGAACGCGAACCAGGCATTGAAGCCCGAAGTGCTGGTGCCGTATTCGCGCTTGAAGGCGGAGATTGCACAGGTGCTGAAGCGCGAGGGGTATATCGCGGATTTCTATGCGGAGAAACTTGAAGGCAGCAAACGGGTGTTGAAGATCCAGCTGAAGATTGTCGGCAAAGAGCGGGCGATCGTAGGGATCCGCCGCATTAGCAAACCGGGTCTGCGTCGATACGTGAAGGCGGCGGACGTGCCGCGCGTGCTGGGCGGAATGGGGATTTCGATTCTCACGACGTCCCGTGGTGTAATGACCGGCCACGAGGCAAAAAAGGCGAAGGCAGGCGGGGAACTTTTAGCGTACGTGTGGTGAGGAATATGTCACGGATTGGAAAACAACCGATTGTCATTCCGGCCAAGACCAAGGTGGAGGTCAAAGGCCAGGCCGTCGCCATCGAGGGACCGAAAGGTAAACTGGAGTGGACGGTGCCCACGCCGATCACAGTCGAGGTCAAGGACGGCAAGATCATCGCTACAACTGCTCAGATGGATCGTATGGGCAAATCGCGCTGGGGTTTGACGCGCAGTCTGCTGGCCAACATGGTCAAGGGTGTGAACGAAGGTTACTCGAAGAAGCTGCTAGTCGAGGGCGTCGGATTCCGCGCGGCCGTGCAGGGACAAAATCTGCAAATGTCGCTTGGGTATTCGCACCCATCGGTGTTCTTGATTCCGAAAGGCATCAAGATCACCGTTACGGACACGCAAGACAAGAAGCCCCAGATCGCTATCGAAGGAATCGATAAGCAGATGGTGGGCGAGACGGCCGCGCAGATTCGCCGTCTCTATCCACCTGAGCCGTACAAAGGAAAAGGCATCCGCTATGTGGACGAGCAGGTCCGTCGCAAGGCAGGCAAGACGGTCACAACAGCCGGTGGTTAAAAACTATGCGTCCGAAGACACGAATTGAATCGCGCACACGGCGGCACTGGCGGCTACGGCACAAGGTCCATGGCACGGCAGCCCGGCCGCGGTTGAGCGTTTGTTTTACGAGCAAACACGTTTATGTGCAGTTCGTTGACGATGCCGCGGGCAAGACACTGGCGGCGATGAGCACGTTGGCGCCCGAGGCCAAGGGTACCAAACCGAACCTGGAAGGCGCGAAAAAGATCGGCGCGCTCGCCGCGCAAAAGGCCAAAGAGAAAAACATCATGGCGGTGGTATTCGACCGCGGTGGGTTCCGCTACCATGGACGCGTCAAGGCATTGGCCGATGCTGCGCGCGAAGCAGGATTGAAATTCTAATATGTCAGTTGAGAAGAAACCGAAGATCGCCAAGCCGATCATACCGAAAGCGAAGGACGCCTCACCAGTGGCCGCAGCCGAGGAACTCGGCATTGAGTTGGAACGGAAAGGTGAACTGACTGAGAAGGTGGTGTTCGTCAACCGCTCAGCCAAGGTCGTCAAGGGCGGGCGGCGCTTCCACTTTAGCGCGCTGGTCGTTGTCGGCGACCACCAGGGACGGGTCGGATATGGCTTCGGCAAGGCCAATGAAGTGGCCGATGCGATCCGCAAAGGTACAGAGCAGGCAAAGAACGCGATGGTGCATGTGAATCTGAGGGGCAATACCATCCCGCACGAAATCATCGGTGTGTTCGGTGGCGGTCGCGTACTATTGAAACCTGCGTCGCCCGGCACGGGCGTCATAGCCGGCGGCAGCGTCCGTCCCGTGCTCGAAGCAGTCGGCATTCGGGATATTTTATCGAAGTCACTCGGCTCGAGCAACGCGGTCAATGTCGTAAAAGCGACCCTGAACGGGCTGCTGAAACTGCGAATGCGGGACGAGATTTTCCGTACGCGCGGGTTGACCTCAAAACCATCGGAGCCGGCGCGGCCAATAGTGACGCCAGCGGGAGCGAACTGAGATGACGCTTCGATTGAACAACTTGCGGCCTCGCCCCGGCGCGAAGCATCGTGTGAAACGATTGGGTTGCGGCGAAAGTTCGGGACATGGCAAGACGAGTGGACGCGGCGGCAAAGGCCAGACGGCGCGCTCCGGTGGCACGATCCGCCTCGGATTCGAAGGCGGTCAGATGCCGTTGTACCGGCGCATGCCGAAGCGCGGGTTTAACAACAAGACATTTGGCACCGAATTCGCCACAGTCAACGTGGAGCAACTCAACGCGTTTGAAGATGGGTCGACGGTTACGACGGAGAACCTTATCGAGCGCGGCATTCTGCACAAACGGTTGGATGGCGTGAAGGTGCTGGGCGATGGCGAGTTGAAGAAGAAGCTGGTGGTAAAGGCACAGCGGTTCAGTGGTTCGGCCCGCGAGAAGATCACCAAGGCGGGCGGAACGTGCGAGGAGTTGCCACTGCCAGGCATCCATCATCAGGAAAAGCCGGCGAAACAATCCGTCACGGCAAAAGAGGTAAAAAAGTAGGAACTACTCTTTGACAGACCATGTTTGCCGCATTTCTCAATAGCTGGAAGATTCCCGAACTGCGAAAGCGGATACTGTTCACGCTGGGCATCGTGGCGATTGTGCGCATCGGCGCTGCAATCCCGTGCCCGGGTGTGGATCCGACAGAATTGGTAAAGCACATCCATGATGTGCAGGCGAAGGCGGGTGGCACGGGCGGCATCATGGGATTGGCGGACCTTTTCACGGGCGGCGCGTTGCAGCAGTGCGCTGTGTTCGCACTGGGGATCATGCCGTACATCACGTCGTCGATTATCATGATGTTGTTGACGGCAGTGATTCCGTCACTGGAACGCTTGAAGCAGGAAGGCGAGACCGGCCGCGCGAAGCTTGTGCAGTATTCGCGGTACATGACCGTATTTATCTGCGTTTTTCAGAGCGCGGCGCTGGCGGCTACAGTTCAGAGCCCGACCGCACTCGCCAGAATGTTCTCGGGATTTACGGGAACAATTGTGGCAAATCCCGGTATTCCATTTGTCGTGTTGACGGTGATCACGATCACCAGTGGCACGGTCTTACTGATGTGGCTTGGTGAACAGATTACCGAGCGCGGCATCGGCAATGGCGCCTCAATTATCATCACAGTGGGAATCGTGGACCGGCTGCCGACGGCGATTATCCAAGCATGGCAGTTATTGTTTCCAAAGGTGGACATGACGAACCGTGTTCTGCCGGGACCGCTGATGGCGCTGGTACTGCTGGCAATGATGGTGCTGGTAACTGCCGGGATCATCGCGGTGACACAGGCGCAGCGCAAGATTCCCGTGCAGTACGCACAGCGCGTCGTCGGCCAGAAGATGATGGGCGGCGGTTCGACGTTCATGCCGTTGCGCGTCAACTATTCGGGTGTGATGCCGATCATCTTCGCATCGGCGATTCTTCAGTTCCCGCAATGGTTGTTCTCGATGTCGCGGTTTACGGTTTTCCAGCGATTGTCGCGGGCGCTGATGGAAGGCGAGGTAGTATATTTGGTGATCTATGGGTTGATGATTTTGTTCTTTTCCTATTTCTGGGTATTGACGCAGTTTAACCCGCTCCAGATCGCCGACGATTTGAAAAAGTATGGCGGGTACGTGCCGGGGATCCGGCCGGGACGTCCAACGGCTGAACATCTGGATCACGTGATGACGCGAATCACGTTGGCGGGTGCTGTATTTTTGACGGTGATTGCGGTAATTCCATATATTCTCCGTCAAAACCTGCATTTGCCGTATCTGACAGCAAGTTTCTTCGGCGGCACCAGCATGTTGATCACGGTGGGTGTACTGCTGGACACGATGCGCCAGGTCGAATCGCACTTGCTGATGCGCCACTATGACGGATTTTTGCGCAAGGGCAAACTGCGTGCGCGGCGTTGAGGTTCTCGCAGGGTTCATTGACAGAGGGCGCGGTGCGCCCCATGATGTTCCCGCGACTGCGGGGTTAACGGGAGCAATGCGGTTTTGATTCCGATCAAATCAGCGTCGGACATCGAGCGAATGCGCGCAGCGTGCCGCGCGGCAGCAGAAGTCATGCGCGCCGTGGCGGCATTGATTCAACCGGGGCGGACGACAAAGGAGTTGGACGAGGCTGCGGCGGCGCTAATTCGCCAACGTGGAGGTAAAAGTCCGTTCCTCGGGTACAAAGGGTTCCCCGGCCATATTTGCGTGTCGGTGAACGAGGAAGTGGTGCATGGGATACCGAGTCAGCGGCGTGTGCAATACGGCGACATTGTAAGTCTGGATGTTGGGATTGTGTTGGACGGGTTTGTTGGTGATAATGCCACGACTGTCGCGGTGGGCGTTGTGCCGGCCCGGGTGCAGGAGTTGCTCGAAGCAACGCAGGATGGATTGCGCGCGGGGATTGCCGCGGCGCGACAGGGCAATCGGGTGGGGGACATCTCCCATGCCGTGCAAATGGCCGTCGAAGCACGCGGGTTTTCAGTCGTTCGTGAGTTCGTCGGGCATGGGGTCGGACGAAAGATGCACGAAGAGCCGCAGATCCCGAACTTCGGCAGCGCGGGCACGGGGCCGAAGTTGAAGCCGGGCATGACGTTGGCCATTGAGCCGATGATCAACCTTGGTGGGCACGCGGTTCGAATGCTCAACGACGGCTGGACGGTGGTGACGGCGGACGGTTCGCCAAGTGCGCATTTTGAGCATACGGTCATGGTGACCGAGAAGGACGCAGAGATATTGACGTGGCTAGAGACGATGCCATACGAGTCGAAGGCACAGTAGTGGAAGTGTTGCCGAACACGATGTTTCGGGTGGAGTTGCCCAACAAACATCGCGTGTTGGCGCATATATCGGGTAAGATGCGGTTGAATTTCATTCGTTTGATGCCCGGTGACAAGGTGACTGTGGAAATGTCACCGTACGATTTGAGTAAGGGCCGGATCACGTTCCGGCATTGATTATGAAGGTAAAACCATCAGTAAAACGGTTGTGCGAGCGCTGCAAAGTAGTGCGGCGAAAAGGTGTGGTGCGCGTGATCTGCACCAACCCTCGGCACAAGCAACGGCAAGGGTAGGAGTGTACTTATGGCGCGTTTGATTGGAGTGGAAGTACCAGACCAGAAAAAGATCGGGATTGCGCTGCGATACATTTACGGGATCGGGCCGACGACAGCCCTCGAAGTGTGCGGGAAGGCCAACGTGGATCCGAATGTCCGTGCGAAAGACCTCAAGGACGACCAGCTTGCGCACTTGGCGTCCGTGCTGCAAGGCTACCGGATCGAAGGCGACCTGCGCCGCGAAGTACAGACAAACATCAAGCGGTTGATGACGATCAACTGCTACCGCGGCACACGCCACAAAAAGGGGTTGCCGGTCCGCGGTCAACGCACTTCTACCAACGCACGCACGCGCAAAGGCCCACGCAAGACCGTCGGCGTGGTCCGCAGCAAGGAAACGAAGGCACCAAGAGTTTAACTGGGATGAGAAAGCAACATGGCTGACGAAGCAAAGAAACCTAAGACAAGCAAAAAAAAGGCCGCGGCACCCGCTGAATCACCCTCGGTGCGGGATGAACCGGTCGCGCCAAAAGCCGAAGCGGCTTCGGTAAAGGCTGCCGAGAAACCCAAGACAAGGAAAGCCGCGGCGGAGAAAACCGTGGGGGAAAAGGCTGACGCCACGGCGGACAAGCCGGCTGCAGCGGCAGGTGTGCCGGGAGCGCCCACGCCGACCGCCAGTGCGGGGGAACTATTGGGCGAAGGCGAGGCGGCGGCCAAGAAGGTCGTCAAGGCCAAGCACAGCAAGAACGTGCAGCAGGGGATCGCTCACGTGATGGCGACGTTCAACAACACCGTTGTTTCGATTACCGACCTGAAAGGTCGCGTCATCGGATGGTCAAGCGCGGGGCGCGTCGGATTCAAAGGCTCGCGCAAGAGCACAGCGTACGCGGCGCAGTTGGTGGCGCAAGATGCCGCGCGCCAAGGCATGGCGCACGGGTTGCGGGAGATCGAAGTGTGGGTGAAAGGCCCCGGCAGCGGTCGCGAGGCGGCGATCCGCGCATTGCAGGCCATCGGGTTGGACATCACGGTCATCAAGGACGTGACGCCTGTTCCGCATAACGGTTGTCGGCCGCCGAAACGGCGCCGAGTGTAATGAAGATTTTGAGGAGTTTCACGCATGGCACGATATAAAGGACCACGAGTTCGCATCAGCCGACGTTTCGGCCAGCCGATTTTTGGCCCGTCGAAGTATCTGGAACGCCGCGGTTATCCACCTGGCGTGCATGGTCCGAAGTCGTCCCGGCGCAAGCTGAGCGATTACGGCGCGCACCTGCTGGAGAAACAAAAGCTGCGTTATCAGTACGGGTTACTGGAGCGGCAATTCCGACGGATTTTCGAGATTGCGTCCAAACGGCGCGGCAACACGGGTGAAACGTTGTTGCAATTGCTTGAAACGCGGTTGGACAACGTGGTCTACCGTATCGGGTTTGCCACAACGCGGCCATTTGCGCGTCAGTTGGTCAGCCACGGACATGTTCGGGTCAACGGACGCAAGGTGAACGTCGCGTCCTTCAACGTGAAACCCGGCGACGTCATTGAGGTCAAAGCCATCGCGGCCAGCCAGCAGATCGTGAATAAGAGCCTGGAGTCCGCGCAGATCCGGCCCGTGCCGGAGTGGATCAGTTTCAGCCGGGACGCCATGCGCGCACAGATGATGCGGTTGCCGACCAGGCAGGAGATCCAGCCGATCGCCAACGAGCAAATGGTCGTCGAATTTTATTCCAGATAACGAAAGTCAAAACGAGTTGTCGGTCCGCGTCCCTGGAACGCGGGGAACCCAACTCAGGAGGGTATTTACATGCCAGTTCGTCTAGGTCGTTTCGAAATGCCAAAGCGGTTGATTCGCGATGACGCGACCGCTACGCCGACATACGCCAAATTCATTGCCGAGCCACTAGAAGCGGGTTACGGCAACACCATCGGCAACTCGCTGCGCCGTGTGTTACTGAGTTCACTTGAAGGCGCAGCCATCAGCTCGGTCAAGATTGAGGGAGTGGCGCACGAGTTCATGGCGGTGCCGGGCGTTGTCGAGGATGCAACCGATATCGTTTTGAATCTGAAGAAGGTGCTGTTGAAGTTGCATGGCCGCGAGCCGCACGTCGTCTATCTGTCGGTCAACAAGGAAGGCCCGGTAACCGCCGGCGACATCAAGAGCGACCAGGTCGTCGAGGTACTCAACCCTGACCAGCATATCTGCACGCTCGACAAGAAGATGAAGTTCGAAGCCGAGATGGAGGTCAAGGTCGGCCGCGGATTCTGCCCCGCCGATGAAAACAAAAAGGTTGATCAACCCATCGGCGTGATTGCGATTGATTCGTTGTTCTCGCCTGTCCGCCGCGTGCGGTACACGGTCGAGAGCACTCGCGTCGGCCAGCGAATGGATTACGACAAGTTGATCCTCGAAGTCTGGAGCGACGGGCGCATCAAGCCCGAGGACGCACTGGTGCAGGCCTCCAATATCTTCCGGCTTCACCTCGATGTGTTCTGCAACTACGACCAAGGCATAGTGATCGAGTTTGAGAAGGGTGCCGAGCAAGTCAGTGCCGAGCAAGCTAAACTCCGCAAGGTCCTTAATATGAGCGTCAACGAGATCGAGTTGAGCGTCCGCGCGGCCAACTGCCTCAACAATGCCAACATCACGACCGTCGGTCAGTTGGCAATGAAGTCCGAGGGCGAGATGCTCAAGTACCGCAACTTTGGCAAGAAGTCGCTCAACGAGATCAAGGAGAAACTCGACGCGCTCGGACTGACATTGGGTATGAAGTTCGACCCCGCGCTGCTCGAAGTTGGTGGTATAGCGGAAACCACGGTCGAAGCGGTGCTGACGGAGTCCGCTGCCGAGGAAACGAAATAGTCAACCTTCTTCGCGCGAGGAACTTACATGCGACACCGCAAAGACACTGCCAAGCTGGGCATGAAATCCCAGCACCGGCGCTCAATGTTGGCGAATATGGTTTGCAGCCTTATCAGCCACAACCGCATCACCACCACCGTGTCCAAGGCCAAGGAAGCGCGGCGTTGGGCCGATAGAATGGTGACGCTTGCCAAGAAAGGTACGCTGCATCACCGGCGTCAGGCGCTGGCCTTTCTGCGGCAGAAACCCGCAGTAAAGAAACTCTTCACCGAGACCGGCAAGCAACACGCCGACCGTCAAGGCGGCTACACGCGCGTCATCCGTATCGGCCAGCGTGGCGGCGACGCCGCGGAGATGGCCATTCTGGAGTGGACTGGGATCACGGTTGCTGCTGTGCCGGCTCCGGAAACGAAGAAGGGTAGGAAGAAGACTGCCAAAGCCGCCGCACCGGAACAGAAAATCGAGTCAACCGGGCCAAACAAGGAAAAAGGCAAGAAGGGCGGAACCAAGAAGGCCGAAACCGCGAAATAGCCGCGAGAGATCAAGCGCAAGGCCGTCTGAATTCAGTCGGCCTTGTGTTTATGCCTTGGTTGCCGAGGGGTGCTCTTGTAAGAAAGGAATCGCTGTCATGAATAGTTTCAAAATCTCTGTCATTGCACTGACTGGCTTATGTTTCACGTTTTTGGGCAATGCCCTCGCTCAAAGCCCGGCTCTCCCGGTAATCCCGACGAATACGTTCAACGTGATCCAGTATGGAGCCGTTGGGGACGGCAAGACGATGAATACTGCCGCGATTCAGAAGACGATTGATGCGGTGTCTGCCGCCGGCGGTGGCATCGTATTGATACCGGAAGGGAAGTTCTTAACCGGCCCGTTCAAGCTGGCCAGCCGCATCAATTTGCACCTCGACAGCGGCGCATTCATCCTGATCAGCGACGATATGAAGCATTATCCGATGACCAGCGAGAGATACCAAGATTGCATCACCGTCGCCGCCGCGCATGACATCGAAATCAGCGGCCAAGGAACCATTGATGGCCAAGGCAAAGCTTGGTGGACGGCATTTCGGGCGAACAAATCAATGACGCACCGGCCGTATATGATCAAACTGTCTAACTGTAGTCGTGTATATGTCCACGGGGTTACGCTTGTTAACTCGCCAATGTTTCATCTTGTGCCGCAGGATTGCACCGATGTAACGATTCGGGGAATTACTATCAAAGCGACGATCCCTTCTCCAAATACAGATGGCATTGATCCTTCGGGGTGGAATTATCTGATCACCGATTGCATGATCGATACCGGTGACGACAACATCGCAGTGAAGCCCGGCCACTCATTCTCTCCGGGGAACAAGAATTACACGATCACGAACTGTAAATTCCTGCACGGGCATGGGATGTCGATCGGTTCGGCCACCGATGGCGGGATCGAAAATCTGCGGGTAAGCAACTGCTTTTTCGATTCGACCGACGCCGGCATTCGCATCAAGACACTGCGCGGACGGGGTGGTTTATTGCAGAATCTCACGTATGAAAATCTCACGATGAAAGCGGTGAAGTATCCGATTCGCATCATCGACTATTATCCGGAGCGGACTGCGCCCAAGGATCCATCGACCGAGAAAGCCGAGCCGGTCACCGACAGTACGCCCATCAATAAAAACATCACCATTCGCAACGTGACGGCGACCGACTGCCCCACGGCAGGAACGATTTGGGGGTTACCAGAGGCGCCCATTACCGACGTGACGCTATCCAACCGACCTGACTTTAGATTTGTCTGCTTAACCCGTCCAGAAGAGAAGCTGAACGATAAGAAGGAACCCGGCTTATCTCACACAGAGACTAAGAGGACGGGACTTATTGAATCCAGTTTGTCCCGTGCTATTCAGATGTGTTTGCTGTCGTCGGCGTCTTTGGTGGTGTACCCGGATTCCTGACGGGCGAGGTTGACGCTGTGTTTTTTCGTGTAGGCTTGGTAGAAGTCCTCAGGCGTCATTTCCAGCGTCTGGGCTAGCGAGATTAGGAAGTGCAGTAGGTCCACGACTTCGACCCGTGCATTTTGTTTGTCGAACTTCTGGTACTTGGCCCACCATTTCCACGGAACGCTGTCGGTGAGTTCGGCGATCTCCTGCGACATCGCGCGGCAGTAATTCAAGACCCACTGTTGGCGTTGTTCGTCGGTCATGTTAGCCGTGTCCACGCCGATGCGGCGGTTGAGGGTTTGTTGGAGGCTGAAAATCTCATCGAGTTTGTCGGGCCTGCTCATAATGTTTGGATTATTGGGGATAGTATCCCAGAAATCACGTCTTTTTGTTTGATAGCCGCCGCGTTCGGCCTTGACCGCACGGGCTAGCTTGCCGATAGTGTGGACATAGAGCAGACAAAACCGGTAGAGCAGGGAACGCACAAATTATGGAGAACGTTGTCATTATAGGATCGGGCTGCGCCGGCTGGACTGCCGCCTTGTACGCCGCGCGGGCCAATCTAAACCCGCTATTACTGACCGGCGCACAGCCCGGCGGATTGCTCACCACCACGAGTATCGTGGAAAACTATCCCGGTTTCCCTGATGGGATTGATGGCACTGATTTAATGATGCGGATGCAGAAACAAGCCGAACGATTTGGTTCACGGACACAGTACGGAGTGAACATCACCCGGGTGGACTTCTCCGCGCGCCCGTTCAAACTTTGGGCTGACGATGAACTGATCGAGACGCATGCGGTCATCATAGCCGTGGGCGCGTCGCATCGGCATATCGGATTGAAGAGCGAGGAACTGCTGGAACGAAAAGGTGTGACCTACTGCGCCACCTGCGATGGCGCCTTGCCGATGTTCAGGAACCAGCCATTGGTAGTTGTCGGTGGTGGCGATTCCGCCTGCGAAGAGGCGCTTTATCTAACACATTTTGGATCAACGGTTTATCTTGTTCACCGACGCGACCAACTCCGGGCCTCAAAAATCATGGCCGGGCGCGTCCTCAGCAACACGAAGATTCAACCTGTCTGGGACTCCGTGGTGGATGACATTCTCGACGTGAAGCAGGACAAAGTTATCGGTGTGAAACTTCGCAACGTCAAGACTGGCGCGATCACAGAGTTGGCTTGCGCGGGTGTTTTTGTTGCTATTGGCCACATTCCGAGCACTGATTTGTTCAAAGGCCAGATTGAGATGGATGCCGACGGCTATATCACCTGCAAGAAGGGGACTTACACCAGCGTGCCCGGCGTGTTTGCCTCAGGCGACTGCGTGGATCGCACTTACCGACAGGCCATTACCGCCGCCGGCACTGGCTGTGCCGCGGCCATAGATGCCGAACGTTATCTTGTACACTGAACCGGCGGCCGTTCCCTAAAATACCATTCCCACCATGTGGCCCTTTGTCGCTTGACGGAGTCGGCGGCGCGTAAGTAAGATGCACCGCGTTTTCGAGGTTTGGTTGTTTCTCAAAGGGGGTGAACCTTATGGCGGAAGCCTATTGCGTGAAATGCAAGGCGAAGAAGGAAATGTCAAATGCGCAGGAAGTGACGATGAAGAACGGTCGTCCCGCGATGCAGGGTGTGTGCCCGTCGTGTGGAACAAAGCTGTTTAGAATTATGGGCGGCAAGAAGTAGTGAATACAGTGAACTTGATCCCCTCGCCGGCCCACGGGCCGGCGAGGGTGGTTTTTCTCAATTGACGGCGGAGCCGAAACTATGAGCAACGGCAAAGACGAATTGGCGTACGTCCTGATCAATCCGTACACGATCTACAAGTCGCGTACGGGCGGCGTAATTGCGCGGTTGTTCACGCGTACAGCGTTGGATTTGGTCGCGGCGCGGATGTTCGCGCCGAGCCGCGCACTGGTCGAAGAGTATGCCGCCACCATCGTCTCTGATCGGGATCCGCAAGACTGCAAGATTCAGGAACTGATACGCCAGTACTTGCTCGATAATTACTCGCCAGACCCAAAGACCGGTTTGCGGCGACGCGTGATGATGTTGGTGTTCCGCGGCGAGGATGCGGTGAAAAAAGTGCGGCAGGTTGTTGGCAATATTAGTCCTTCGAAGGCCACCTCCGGTGAAACCATCCGCGACACCTATGGCGATTACATTGTTGGCCCTGATGGTCAAGTCCGATATTTCGAGCCGGCTGTGCTCGCACCGCCGACATCCGAGGAAGCGGAAAAGAAGCTGAAGATTTGGGCAAAATATTCTGACACGGACGGTGGATTCCTCGACAACGTCGTCCAATATCCGAAAGGCGCAAACGTCGAGCAAACCCTGGTGTTGCTCAAGCCTGATAACTTCCGTTTCCCGAGCGCGCGGCCGGGCAACATTGTTGACATGTTTTCACGGACAGGACTGTGCATCATCGCGATCAATGTGCACCGCATGGACGTTACTGAGGCGTGTGAATTCTACGGCCCTGTACGCGACGTGCTGCGTGATAAAATGCGCGCCACCTCCGGCCAGCGGGCGCGAACTGTCATCGAGAAGGAATTCGGGTTCGCCTTGGACGCCGATACCGAGAAATCGCTCGGCAACCTCATGGGACCGCTGGTCGCCGAACAACAGTTCAATGAGATTGTGAAGTTTATGACGGGTCGCAGTCAGGACAAGTGCAAACCGGGCCAGGAGGCGGCGTGCGGCTTGGAGAAGATCGTCGCACTGGTTTATCAAGGCGTCGATGCGATAAAAAAGATTCGGGCCGTGCTCGGTCCGACCGATCCGCGCAAGGCCCCGCCGGGTACCATCCGCCGCGAACTCGGCCAAGATATCATGGTCAACGCCGCGCACGCCAGCGATTCACCGGAGAACGCGAAACGCGAAATGGGCATTATCAAGATCCGTGAGAACAGCCTCAAACCGCTCATCGAGAAATTCTACAACTGCAAACTCTGAACTGGGAGAATCGCAAGGATCGCATGGCAATCCAACTCGCACAACACGCCACCACGCTCACACCATCGTTGACCCTGGCCATTGACGCGAAAGCCAAGAAGTTGAAGGCCGAGGGAGTTGACGTGTGTGGTTTTGGCGCTGGTGAACCTGATTTCGACACCCCGCAACACATCAAAGATGCCGCGATCAAGGCGCTCGCCGAAGGATTCACCAAGTATACGCCGTCATCGGGAATACCAGAGTTGCGAACGGCCATCGCCGAGAAACTCAAGGCCGACAACGACCTCGATTACCTGCCATCGCAGATCATCGTCAACTGCGGAGCGAAACATTCCTGCTACAACGCCATCCTAGCCATTTGCCAGGCGGGCGACGAAGTCATCATCCCTGCGCCGTACTGGCTGAGTTATCCTGAAATGGTCAAACTCTCCGACGCCACGCCGGTCATCATCCCGACCAGTGAAGCAAATGGGTTTAAGCTTACGCCGGAGCAGTTCCGCGATGCGATGACGCCTCGCACGAAACTCATCATTCTCAATTCGCCAAATAATCCGACCGGCTCGATGTACAGCCGCGATGAATTGCGGGCGCTGGCCGAGATTGCGCTCGAAGAGGACATCCTGATGTTGTCGGACGAGATCTACGAAAAAATCACCTACGAAAACACCGAGCACGTCAGCCTCGCCGCGCTCAGCCCGGAGATTTACGACCTGACGATCACCGTCAACGGGTTCAGCAAGGCTTACGCGATGACGGGTTGGCGGCTGGGGTACGTTGCCGCACCCAAAGCTATCGCGGCCGCGATCGACTCGATCCAATCGCACTCGACCTCCAACCCGACCAGCTTCGCCCAAAAAGGAGCATTGGCGGCCTTGAAAGGCGATCAATCGTTTATCGCTGAGATGGTGCGGGCGTTTGCTGAGCGGCGCACGTACATGTATGACCATCTGACGAAGATACCGGGCATCACGTGTGTACTGCCGATGGGCGCGTTCTACATGCTGCCGAATATCTCCAGCTTTGGCCTGACCAGTACCGATTTCTGTTCCAAGTTGCTTGAGCAGCAGAAGGTAGCCGCAGTGCCCGGCATTGCCTTCGGCACCGATGCGCATATGCGGCTCAGTTACGCCTGCTCAATGGAGAACATTCAGAAGGGCATCGACCGTATCGAAGCCTTCTGCGCGTCGCTCAAGTAACGCGGACTTCTCGCCCGTATTGCACATATGAAAATCGCTCTCATCGGCCTGCCCCAAGTTGGCAAGAAAACCGTATTCTCGTTGTTGACGGGGATTGCTTACGACCAGTTACTGGCCCGTGGCGGCGAATACCATGTTGGCACGGTCAAGGTCGCAGACCCGCGCGTGGACAAACTTTCGGCGATGTACAACCCGAAAAAGACCAAGCACGCCGAGATTGAATGCATGCTGGCGCCAGCTACGCCCCACGAGCCGAAACCGCGCGAGCAATGGCTGAATAAACTCAAGGACATGGATGCCTTCTGCCACGTCGTTCGCGCGTTCGAGGATCCGGCCGTTTTCCACGCCAAAGGTTCCATGGATGCCCTGCGCGACATCGATGAGATGAATCTCGAACTGACCATCAGCGATCTCGCCCTCATCGAACTCCGCCTCAACCGCATTGCACAGGACCAGAAACGCAAGTTCGAACAGGAACGCGCTGACGAAGCCGCATTGCTGGAAAAACTGAAGCCGCATCTCGAAGCCGGCAAACCGTTTCGCGACTACCCATGGCATGATGGTGAGGAGAAGAAACTCCGTTCGCTTCAGTTCCTGACGATGAAAGGGCTGGTGACCGCGTTGAACCTGGGCGAATCCAACTTTCCCAACCTGACGTTGGTTGAATCCGCAAGGGCCAAACTCGCCGGACCACGTTCTGAGGTGGCCCAGCTCTGCGCCAAAATTGAGATGGAAGTCGCGCAAATTGAGAATCCCACGGAACGCATTGAATTTCTGAAGGCGCTCGGGGTGGGGGAACCGGCCATCCACGTTCTTACCCGCCTCCTCTACAAAGCACTCGGTTACATCTCGTTTTTCACCGTCGGCGAAGACGAGGTGCGCGCCTGGACGATCCGACGCGGTGCGACCGCTGTGGACGCCGCGCACGCCATCCATTCCGATCTGGCCCACGGCTTCATCCGCGCCGAGGTAATGAAGTACGACGAGTTGATCGCCGCCGCCGAGTCGTCTAGAGGGTCAGGCTCCAGCCCGACCGCCTTGGGCCATCATGCCGAGGTGAAACTCAAGGAAACCGGCAAACTGCTTGTCAAAGGCAAGGACTACATCGTCGAAGATGGCGACATCGTAAATATCCGCCACAGCGGTTAGCTTGCGACTGCCGCTTCATCCGCTATGATGCATAATAGTCGGCATGTGTAAACGAGTTGTGAGCTATCTCATCGCCATTCTCATCGCGTATGCCTTGCTTTGCCTCTGGCTCCGTTGGCGGGAGCCGTCGATGATTTACTTTCCTGATCGGCAGTTGGGGGCCACGCCCGATGCCGCTGGCCTGTCATACGGAGACGTCTTTCTCACAACCGCTGATGGCGTGCGCATCCACGGCTGGTTTTTGTCCGCGCCCCACGCTATTCCCCCGTCTCCCTTCACTCTTCTTTTTTTTCACGGCAACGCCGGCAATATTTCGCACCGGCTAGACAAGCTTGTCATGTTTCATGGACTGGGCGCGAATGTCCTGATTATTGATTATCGTGGTTATGGCCGTAGCGAAGGGAAACCGAACGAGGAGGGGATCTATCTCGACGCCCAAGCTGCTTACGAATATCTAACCCAGCCGCAAACCTTGCCTGTCCGCCGTAGCTTTAGCGAAGGTGGAAGCCTTGGCGAAGGCGGAAACCGCGAGCCAAGAACAATCGTCGTTTACGGCGAATCCCTCGGCACAGCCGTAGCTGTTGATCTCGCGTCGAAACATCCCATAGGTGGTGTCGTTCTCGAAGAACCGTTCACATCCATCGGCGACGTCGGCCAGAAGATGTTTCCATTCCTGCCCGTGCGCTTGCTGGTGCGTAACAAATACGATTCACTCAGTAAGATTGCACGGATTAATGCGCCGCTGCTTATCCTTCACAGCCGCGATGACGAAGTGTTTCCCTTCTGTCATGCCGAGCGACTGTTCGCCGCCGCTCACGAACCAAAACAACTCGTCAAACTCCACGGCAGCCACAACGACGCCTTCGCCGTCAGCGCCGACACGTATCGTTCCGCCCTGAGAGAATTCCTTGATGGGCTAGCGAAACTTGACGGAGCTGAGGGTAATCCCTAGTATCACTGCGCACCGAGGAAACTACATGGCCGAGATTCAACCTTTTCAGGGCGTTCTGTACGACACGCAACGGGTCAAGCCCGCCGACGTGTTGACGCAACCTTACGACAAGATCACTGCGGAGATGAGGGATCGATATCTCCAGCAGTCGCCCTACAACCTGGTCCGCATCGAGCTGGGCAAGGAGGAACCCGGCGACAACGATTCAGTCAACCGCTACACGCGCGCCAGAGACCTTTATCAAGCTTGGCACCGTGACGGAGTGTTGCGACGTTCACCAAAGCCGGCGCTTTACTTCCTCGAACAAACCTTCGTGCCGCCGGGCGGAACGCAACCGCTGACGCGCCGCGGCCTGATTGCACGTGTCCGACTGCACCGCTGGGACGAAGACATCGTTCTGCCGCATGAACATACGTTGTCGAAGCCGAAGGTGGATCGTTTGGCGTTGTTGCGCGCTGTTGGTTCACAGCAAGGCCAGATATTCATGCTCTACCCGAAGACAGGAGTGTCACTCAACGAACTTTTCGCCAAGGCCGGGCGAAACGCCCGTCCTACTATCGGATGCACGGACGACTACAATGTTGTAAACAAACTTTGGGAGATCACTGACTCTGCAGCGATTAAAACGGCCCAAGAGGCGTTGCGTGATCTCAAGTTCTACATCGCTGACGGCCATCACCGTTATGAAACAGCGTTGGCGTTCCGCGACGAATGTCGCGCCGTCAACAAAGACCCAAACGCGCCGCACGAATTTGTCATGGCCACGCTGGTGGACATGAACGATCCCGGCCTGGTCATCCTGCCAACCCACCGCACCGTGACCAACCTCAGCGGATTCGAGCGCCACAAGTTTGCTGCGCGGTTGGCTTCGCGTTTCGCAATCAAACCGCAACCGTCTGCCGATGCGATGCTCGCCGTCGTGCGCGCAGGCGGACATCGGCTCGGGATGTTCGACGGTGAGCAGTTCGCCGTGCTGCGACCGAAGAATCCCGCGACGCTGCGACCGTTGTTTGCCGACAAGCCTCCATTGTGGGACACGCTGGATGTGGGGATTCTGCACGTGACCGTTTTAGAAGCGTTACTGGGCATTGACGAAGCTCGCTTGCGTGAGGAGGCCAACATCGCTTATTGGCGAGAGCCAGGCAAGGCACTTGATCAGGTTCGCACGGGCGCGGCGCAACTGGCATTTTTTCTGCCGGCGACACCCGTGACGGATGTGAAAGCGATCGCGGATGCTCATTCGCGCATGCCGCAAAAAAGCACGGATTTTTATCCGAAGCTCTTGTCCGGGATGGTGATCTACGAGGTTTTACCCCGATAAAATCGGGAGGCGGTAAGGAGTGCCGCGCCTACGATTGCTCTGCGCCGAACAGCTTATCCACGTCCATACCCAGCTTCTGCATGCGGTAACGAAGCGCGTGACGACTGATACCGAGTGCAGCGGCGGTGTCATTAATCCGCCCGCGATACCGCTGCAATGCGCGCTCGATCTGTTGCCGCTCGAAATTCACCAATGACTCCTCCAAATTGCGCCCCGGCGGCGCTTCCTCAGTTCCCGCCGGAAGTTGTTCCGCCAATGCGCTCGGCAGACTTTGCGGACGGATCTGCCCGGTGGTCTCGACGATGGCTGCGCGTTCGATGGCGTTACGCAGTTCACGGACGTTGCCAGGCCAATCGTAGGTTTGCATCAGCGCATCGGCGGCCTCCGTGAAGCCAGCGAGATGTTTACCCATTGCCTCGTTGAACTGCTGGAGAAAATACGCGGCCAGCAATGTGATGTCTTCACGCCGCTCCCGCAATGGCGGGAATGCGATCTGCACGACGTTGAGCCGATGGTAAAGGTCTTGTCGTAAACGGCCTGCCGCCAACGCCGCGACGACATCGGTGTTGGTCGCCGCGATGACTCTAACGTCAACACTCACACGTTCATTGCCGCCAACGCGCTCGAAACGTTTCTCCTCCAATACCCGCAGCAACTTTGCCTGCAACGCCCCACTCATCTCACCGATCTCATCAAGAAATAGTGTTCCGCCGCTGGCCTCTTCGAACCTCCCGATCCGTTGTTTCACCGCGCCCGTAAACGCGCCTTTCTCGTGTCCGAACAACTCGCTTTCCAGCAGGTTTTCGGGAATCGCCGCGCAATTGATGCTTATAAACGGTTTACCGGCGCGACGGCTGTGCACGTGCAACGCGCTGGCGGCCATTTCCTTGCCCGTGCCGCTCTCGCCGAGTAGCAACACCGTTGCGTCCGTCGGCGCCGCCACGCGTATCAACTCGCGGATCTCCGCCAGGCGCGGACTGCGCCCCAGAAGATCGTCCACCTGGTAGCGCGGCCCAGTTACCAGCAACCGCTTTAGGCGGTAGTTCTCCTCCTGTAGCAGTTCGCGGCACACCGCGTTGTCAATCACATGCAGCAATTCTTCCGGATCGAACGGTTTGGAAAGGTAATCCACCGCACCGTTCTTTATGGCTTGCACCGCCAGTTTCGGCGTGGCGTAGCCGGTGACCATGATGAACGGGATTTGTGGGTAGCGCTGCCGCACCTCCGCCAGCAGTTTGAATCCATCCATCTCTGGCATCCGCGCGTCGGACACAATGACCTGCACGGGGTGCGTGGCCAGCTGTTCCAGCGCCGCCTTCCCGGAATGCGCCAGCAGCGGCACGTAACCGTCCGACTTCAAAATGGATTCCATGGTGGCGAGCATGTTTCGCTCGTCATCCACAACCAATACAGTCGTCTGTGCCATTGTTTATCTTGGTTGTCTGGTTCGCACCGGCAAGGTGAGCGTAAACACACTCCCTTTGCCCAGCTCCGATCTCGCCACCACCGTACCACCGTAAGTTTCGGCCACATTCTTTACAATCGCAAGCCCCAAACCGGTGCCGCCTGGTTTCGTGGTTGTGAACGCGTCAAAAATCCGCGACAGCACATCGGGTGCAATCCCGCGCCCGGTGTCGGCGATCTGCACTTCAATTTGTCCGCCGACGACGTACCGGCTTTGCACGGTCAACGTCCCGCCCGCCGGCATGGCCTCAACCGCGTTTTTCAGCACGTTGAGGAAACATTCCTCCAGTTGCGGGCGTTGTACCACCAACGGCGGCAAATACTTGGCCAGATGTGTCACAACCCGCACCTTGGACTCCAACATTGGTGGCAATACCTGCCGCAACGCGTTCTCCAACACCTTGTTGATATCGACGCTTTCTAGACGGCCCTCGTTGAGCCGTGCGTAGTCCATCAACTCCGTCACGATTCGGTCCGCCCGCGCCACTTCATCGCGGATGACTTGCACTGTCTCGCGCGGTGGAGACTTGCCATTCTCAACCTCCCGTTGCAGCAGAAATACCGCGTTGTTGATGATCCCAAGTGGATTCTTCAACTGATGCGCCATCTCCGCTGACAATCGCGCCGTTGCCGCTATCTTCTCGGTGCGCAACTGAAACTCCCGTTGCCGCGCTTCACGGAGATGCCTGCGATCGATGAGCGCGTACGCACCCCAACAGCACAATCCGACGAGCACCAAAATCGTCAGCCGCATCCAGTATAGTTGGTCGCCGAAGAACAACAGCGTGTCTTCGCTGAGCATCACCGTCAGTGTATAGAAAACACACAAGGAGAGGTTCAGTAGCGTTTGCGGCCAGAACGTCGGAAAATTAACCGCGCCACGAATCATCAGCCCGATGTACAACCAATACAAAACGCTCTGCACCCCCCCGGTGAAATACACCAAACTGCTGAGAAACAGGCCGTCCAGCATCGCCAGAAACCACGCGCTGGACCACAGTAGTCCCTGCCTCAACCATCCAAATCGGGCCGAAAGCAACAGTCCCCAAAAGAAAACGTTTCCAACTATACACACCTTTAATAGTGTGTAGTACAGATGCGTTGCCTCCGTGGTCACGTTCAGATCGGTCTCCCAGCCACTGAGAATCAGGCGACAAAAGTAATTCGCCACGAAGATCGCCACCACTTTGATCGGCAGCATGATGTTGGTCTCGACAAACATCAGCCGCTGCATTTGCTGTTCGCGATACTCATCCGTCAGCTGTGTCTTAAACCAATTTTTCATGTCCGTAACTTCAGCACTCGCTCAATAATCGCCACCGCCGCGTCTCGTTTCCGGAGTGTTGGCAACTGCTCGATGTGGCCGTCGGCAAACAACAGCGTTACTGCGTTTGTTTCCGCCTCGAACGCGCTCGTCGTGTTAGCCACGATCAGGTCAAGGTTCTTCCGCTGTAGTTTCGCGCGCGCATTGACCAACAAATCGTCTGTCTCTGCCGCGAACCCAACCAGCGTCTGCGACCGCTTTTGTTTTCCCAACTCGGCGAGAATGTCCACAGTAGGTTCCAACTCCAACACGCCATTGAACGCGTCCTTCTTGATTTTGAAATCCGCTGTACGCTTTGGGCGGAAGTCGCACACTGCCGCCGCCATCATGATGACATCACAACGGTCCAAGCGTGGTAGCACTGCGTCGGCCATCTCCTGTGTAGTCATCACGCGCACACATTCTACGCCGGCGGGCGGAGTCAGCGCCGTCGGCCCGCTCACCAACACCACGTGCGGTGATACAGCCCGTGCCGCCTCGGCTAGTGCATAGCCCATCTTGCCGGACGAACGATTGGAGATATACCGGATCGGATCCAGAAACTCACGCGTTGGCCCCGCGGTAATGAGGAATCTAAGTGATTCAGAACTACGCATCTGCCACATGTTTGTGGGAGCGACATCCCCGTGGTATTCCCGCGCCCGCGAGACAACAACGTCGCTCCCATGATTTGTTAGACGAGCATCTTTTGTATCTTTTCCACGATCTTATCCACATCCCATAACCGTCCGATCCCCTCGTAGCCGCAGGCCAGCAACCCTTTTCCGGGGCCGATGAACTGGATGCCGCGCTTCCGGAGAATCTTCACGTTTTCCTGTGTAGCGGGATGCAGCCACATTTTGGCGTTCATCGCGGGAGCAATCAGCACTTTTGCTTCTGGACGCAGCGCCAACGCCATCGTCGTAAGCGCGTCATCCGCGATTCCGTGAGCCAACTTGGCAATTACGTTCGCCGTCGCGGGGGCTACGACAAACAGGTCAACTGCATCGGCCAGCGCGATATGCGTCGGTCGCCATTCGCCTTCGCCTTCCGCAAACATGTCCAACGTGACTGGATGTTGTGACAACGTCCGCAGGGTCAGCGGTGTAATGAATTGCGTGGCATCCTTCGTCATCACGCAAACCACCTTGTGACCGAGCTGTTTCAATTTGCTGGCTATGTCGGCGGCTTTGTACGCCGCAATTGAGCCAGTTACGCCTAGAATGACATTCCGTTCTGTTGCCATGGTTTTCCGTCCTTCGGCACTCGCGCTGTTTTGCATTTCTCTGCGATCAGGATCGCCTTGGCGTAGGCGAAGTCTTCGTCGATGTGACCGGTGACAATGGCGTAATCGTACTCACGCCAATGCGCCATCTCCTGCGCGGCCACCGCCAGCCGTTTGCGAATGGCTTCGTCGCTGTCCGTACCTCGTTTCCGCAAGCGCTGCTCCAGCAACTCAAGCGTCGGCGGCACCAGAAAGATTGTGACCAGCGCGTGTGGATATGCAAACCCTTGCCCCGAAAGCTTTCGTGGCGAGCCGCGCACACACCGCATCACCTGCGCCGCACCTTGCACCTCGATCGTCAGCAACACGTCCTGGCCTGTTGCAAGTCGTTCCTCCATTGACCGCCGCGGCGTGCCATAATAATGGCCGTTGTACTTGGCGTGCTCCAGAAAATCGCCCGCCGCAATCCGCCGTTCAAACTCTTCGACGCTCACAAAAAAGTACTCCCGCCCGTGCTTCTCCCCCGGCCGCGGCGGGCGCGTCGTACAGGATACAGACTGAACAATGTTGGGCGACCAACTCAGCAACCGTTGGCAGAGTGAACTCTTTCCACCACCCGATGGCGAGGACACCACGATAATCAAACCCGTTCGTGCTGACGCTGCGTCATTCAATGTTTTGCACCTGTTCGCGGATCTTCTCCAATTCCGCCTTCATTTTCACGACTTGCTGCGAAACCTCTGCTGCGTTCGCCTTTGAGCCGACGGTATTGATCTCGCGGTTCATCTCTTGCGCAAGGAAATCGAGCGTGCGTCCAACTGGTCCATCAGCTTGG
>JBEKLX010000056.1:0-12587 GCA_050008795.1 Verrucomicrobiia bacterium
AGTATCCTGTTATTGCCGTTGGGAGTCGGCTTGTCATAGGTTCCCCAATCTCCACTTTGTGCTCCCGGCACTCCCGGGAAGCTGCCCGGATCAAGCAATCCCCATCCCCAGCCCATGGCAATTCCCGCCCAGGGAACATCGACAATCGTGTTCTGGCTAATGAGTGTGCCCCGGGTGAAGCCGACAAAAATTCCAGCGGCGTCAACGTATTCACAACCGACCTGGCGTATCAGGTTGTCCGAAATCACGTTGTTGCGCGTGACCTGTTCCGGATGTTCGGGGTGGTGATCAACTGTTGAGACCCCGCCAAGCTGGATTGACGCTGCCGAAATGTCCTCAAAGAGGTTGCCCACAATCCTGTTGCCCTGGCTTCCCGTGTCAAAATCGAGCCCGACACTTCCCAAATGCTCAAAGATATTGCCTCGGAATTCGATCTGGTGGGCAAATCGAAACTGCAGATTGCCGGGTGTGCGCACAGTGTTTTGGTCGTGACCGATGATGTTGGGCTGGTGACCTTCGCCGACGAGAAGGTTGCCACTCTGATCCGCGACGTATCCGTTGTCATCACTCGGGCCGAGCCAGGTGGCATGGGAAAAGGTCAAACCCTCGAAGCGAATGTTGGAAACCGGCCGTTCGAGTTTCCCTCGCCCCTCCACTAGGACTTCCAAGAGCGGCAGTTCAACGTCGGCGGTGTCAAGGTCTTCGCCCTGACGGGGAATATAGTAAAGCCAGCCCGTGGCTTCATTCAAATACCACTCCCCGGGTTCATCCAGGAACTCATAAGCGTTCTCGAACCGTGTCACCTGCCAAAAGCTCCATATGCCGGGCTCAAGGGTCGAACTGTCGAAGAAGACATTCGCATTCGTCCAGGCAGGTTCCCGGAGTTTGATAATGCCGGTCTTAAACCCTGGATCAAGAGGATCGGGAGTATAATCAGGATAAGGCGTAATAGACTCCAAGGGGACTCTCATCATTTTCCACTGGGTGGTGATGACCGCCTCGATGTCCCGCGGGTTGGTCCACGTGGAAGCATCCCTCCACCTTTCTGGGTTCAACCCGGTGGGTATGAACTCAATGCCGCCTTCGAAAGCAATGCCAAGGATTTCTAAATAGGTTGGAAGGAATCCGGCCGGGTAAGGCTCGGTTTGTGCCCGGATCGCGCGCTGCCCGTTAACGTATAACTGGCGCGATGACTTGCAGTCACCCACGTACGCCATATAAATTCCCAAGTCTTGGTCGCAGAGCGACCAGTTAGTTACCTGGACGGATCCGCAAATCACAGGATGCTCACCGTGCGCGGCACGGTAAACCACATCATAACCGTTCTGCCCGGAGTCCCGCCAGTCGAGCACAAAGGTCTGCCCGAGGCGGTAGGTGCCGCCGCGAAGACAGACAACAATGTCTTGATGCGCTTGGCTATCTTGGACGGCGCGCACGGCGTCGCGCGCCCGCTCCAAGGTGCGAAATGGCCTCATCTTGGTCCCCGGTGAACCGTCATCACCGCTTGGGGAGACCCAGAATGTCGTAGGCGAAGAGTAGACAGCCGGTGAGAATATCAGCAAAAGGCCGACAACGATAAAACCCACAAAACGGTATTTCCCTTTGGAGAAGAGCATTGTGCGAATACGCCGCTGCTTATACCGAATCGGCTGCCCGCTCGCAATGCCAAATGCTGCTGCCGCCGTGACGTGTTGACGGTAGGGGGCGGTGGCTCACCGCGCCGCCAGCATTCGCGTTTGACATCCTTGTCCCGGCGTGGCTCAGTTCACGTCGTTGGGTTTGAGTAATGAACTCTTCACCAAAGACAAGAATCCATTTCGTTCAGCGTAGCGTAACATTCGCGTTTGCGGCTATCGAGCGACGATACGAACGACTATGTTACCTTCTGCAGCACTACCACGTAGATTGTCAAGATGACGAAATCGTCTCTCTTGCATGGGACATAATTGACTGGGCCGAGCGACTCCGAACGCTCCTCCACCACGGAATTGGCGTTAAGGCAAGCGACCCTTGGCTTCAGTGGTTCACACGCGAATTAGCGCCAGTCGAGTCAATGCGCCATATCATCCAACACTTACCCGGAAGCGTTGAGGAGTGCTTAAGGGAGAAGTCTCCACTTTTCGGTTATGTCTGGGCATATTGTTCTAGCAGAGAAGATGAAAATAGTTACGACATCATAGTCGCAGTCGCCTCTCCCTTATCGGCGCAGGACAATGCAAACCTGCGAATCTTTGGTAAGATAGAAATCGACTTCCATCCACCAGTTGACCAGGTGTGCTTTCAGGTGGGCAAGCATCGCATGAACCTGACCAACTTCATGATGCTTGTCAGAGATGGACATATGCGTTTCGATCAACGCACAATAACAGGGCAGCACAACAAGAGTGCTGGAGGGGACGCTCTCGCCCCTCAAGCTTGAGTATTGACCGAAGCCGATTGACAAAACGGCTGGCTCGTTGCGCGACACTTTGCTAGACTGCGGCACATGGAATCAGTGGCCATCATCCTAGGTGTCGTCTCCATTCTCCTGCTCGTGCTCATGCTCGTAATCGTGCTCGCTCGTACCAAGCCGAGACCCGCTCAGTCCGATCAAGGCATGCTCCTTCTGCAGCAGCAACTCAACTCGTTCCAGCAGCGGCTCGACGCTTTCGGCCAAACTGTTGCCGAGAATCTCCAGCAATCGAGCACCTCGATGAACTCGCGGCTCGATAACGCCGCAAAGGTTATCGGCGATCTCCGTGAAAAAGTCGGCCAGATCCATGAGGTCGGCAAAGCCGCGCAGGAACTGGTCAACATCATGCGCGCCCCGAAACTGCGCGGCGGCATGGGTGAGTTGTTTCTTGGCGATCTGCTCGCACAGATTTTGCCGCCAGAGCATTATCAATTGCAGCACCGGTTCAAGAGTGGCGACATCGTTGACGCGGCCATCCAGATCGGGCAACGGCTCGTGCCCGTGGACGCAAAGTTCCCATACGAAAACTTCCGCCGGATCATGGACGCGCCGACCGATACCGAGCGCGTCACAGCGCGGAAACAGTTTCTGCGCGATGTGAAGAAGCACATTGACGCCATTGCCACCAAATATATTCTGCCCGATGAAGGCACCTACGATTTCGCGCTGATGTACGTGCCGGCCGAGAACGTTTACTACGAGACAATTATCAAGGAGGATGCTGCCGGCGAGGAACACCAGCTATTCAGTTATGCGCTCCAGCGGCGCGTCGTTCCGGTATCACCGAACAGTTTCTACGCTTATCTGCAAACAATCCTGCTTGGTTTGCGCGGAATGAAGGTGGAACAACAGGCGCAGGAAATTCTGGCGACACTCGCCCGTTTGCGCGGCGACTTCGAGCGCGTGCAGGAAAACTTCCGCGTGCTCGGCAAACATCTTACCAATGCCGCCAGCACCTACACCGACACCGAGAAATCGTTTACCAAACTCGATGCCAAGCTCGGCCAGATCGAGCAACCGCAACTACACGCTGACGCGAGTCAAACTCCCCCGGCTTTATCACCCTGAGCGCAACTCGATCTGCTACCGAATCAGTTTTGCCGCGATGGTGGCGACGTGTTTGCCTTGAAACCTTGCGGCTGCGAGTTCGTTTTCGCTTGGCATCCGTTTGTTGTCGCCGCCGGTGATGGTCGAGGCGCCGTAGGGACTGCCGCCGGTGATCTCGTCCATCCGCATCTGTCCTTGGAACGCATAAGGCAGTCCGACGACGATCATACCCTGGTGCAGCAAGGTGATGTGGAAACTGAGGATGGTGGATTCTTGTCCACCGTGTTGTGTTGATGAACTGGCGAAAACGCTGCCGACCTTGCCGACCAATGCCCCTTTGAGCCATAGCCCGCCAGTGGCATCCAAGAATTGCCGCATCTGACCGCACATGTTCCCGAAGCGCGTCGGCGTGCCGAACAGAATCGCATCGGCTGCGGCCAACTCAGACACCGTGCAGACCGGCACGTGAGCCATGCTCTTCTGTGCCTCCAACGCCCCCATTTTCGCGAGCACATCTTGTGAAATCGTTTCCGGTACACGCCGCAGGGTCACGTTTGCGTCTTTCACCTGCTTCACACCTTCGGCCACGGCTTCAGCCATCCGGTGCAAATTTCCGTACATCGAATAATAAACCACCAAAACATTCATGCTTGTTCCTTTCTCCCTTGGTAAATGACCATGGGGTACAATACACGAAAACGGCAAAATGAAAACTGTGCCGTCGGCAAGTGCGCTTCGTGGTGAAGTCAGATGCGCCGATTCCACGCTTCACTGGCGTATTTCTCGCGCACAAGCTTTTCGACAAGGGCGCACTCTACAGCGCACAGCGCGTACGGACAGAACTCAGCTTGCAGTGTGGTGCGGAAACCGGCCTGCAATTGGTCGGCAGTGATATTCGCAGCAATCGAACCCTGGTGGAGCATGCCGTGTTTCGTTCGGCGCTGCGCGGCACCGGCAAGTTTGCGGCCTTCAGCAACGACATCGCCCGAGACCGGTTTCTGGAAACACTCATATTGACCGCGTGGCGACGCCGATGGGGTCGTTTGGAGGGTCGGGCTTCCGCCCGACCGTTTGTCGGTTGATTGTTCACACGCAACGGCCACGGCCTTGTGAATCGCACAATAAGCATCGGTTGTTTTCATATCGTAGAGCGGGTGGACGGGCGGAACGATGACGGTGTAGGTGGTGTCGTCGCCGTGGTAAACCACACCACCGCCCGTCGGACGTCGGATGATTTCATATTTCGCGGCCAGGCCCGCGGGAAATTCCTGAAAATAACCGAACGATACCGCGGGTCGCACCCATGTGTACACGCGTAGCAGCGGCAAGCGACGTTCGGCGGCATCACGCAGCAGCGCTTCATCCACAGCCATGTTGGTGGCCGCGTTGCCTGCAGGCGATTGGAGGAATAACCACAACTCCGTCACGGTGGGAGTGTAGCGGAGCTTGTCGGTACGTGGAAGATGGAATCGCGTTGTCCGGCCGGTGACCGCTCGTCAGGTATAAACCTCAACACTAGACTCTAGCCGCGCAAAGGAGTTGCGACGGCACAGGGTTGTTGCCAGTAAAACTCTGAGCCGGGTTTCGGTCAAACGACCACTACGGAGTTTACTCCACCGTGTGGGTTGGGAACAGATTCCTTGGCGTTGGGGTCGCTAATCCAGTTACCATCCGCGACAAAGCGATATTCGTGGCGACCGGCTGACAATAATACCCGGGTGACCCAACTTCCTGCCCCGCCCTTTTTCATCGGCGTTTTCGCCGGGTCCCAGTTGTTGAAACTACCGGCCAAACCGACCGTCTGGGCTTGTGGTGCATCGAACCCGAACTCGATCCATTTGTTGCGTGCCATAATACAATCCCCCTCACATATTCACGACGCGACGGAAACAACCTCAACCCTGTTGCCACCCTTGTCAAGCTTAACCCGCCTCAGGACTTTTCCCGGATGGAGCGATGCCGTCAAATCTACCGATTTGCAGCAGAATCTGATATGATACGGCAACGGAGCGGATTGTGGAACAGACAACGGCAATTCTGGGACGCGCAGCGCTGGCATTCGCGTTGGCGGTCGCTGGCGGCGTGATAAGTGCCGCGACGCAGCCGTCGCATCGGCGTCTCTGCATACTGATCAGCCTCGCCGCAGGCACGCTGCTCGGCGTGACGCTGTTTTCGATCGTGCCCGAAAGTGCCGCAGCATTGCACTGGTGGGGATTGGCGCTGGCGCTCGGTTCGGGTTACGCCATGTTCTTCCTCATCAGCAAGTACATCTTCCACGTCTGCCCGGCGTGTGCGGCGAGCCACTTCGACGAAGCGGTGTCGCACCGGTTCAACGAGATCGCATCGGCGCTTATCGTCGCGCTTGGCGTTCACAGTACGATGGACGGCGTGGCGCTGGCGGCGGGACATGAGGCGAGCGGGCGGCTGGATGCGTCGCTAGTGCTCGCCGTGTGCGTGCACAAATTGCCCGAAGGATTGGCGCTCGGCGCGCTATTGCTCGGCGCCGGGTATAAGCGCATGGCGATCGTGGCGTGGGTGGCGGCGGTGGAGGCGACGACGTTGCTGGGCGCGACCGTTGGATTGGTCTGGTTGCCGGCTGGTGGCACACCTCATGCCGCGTTCTGGTTGTGGGCGGTGCTGGCGCACGTCGGTGGCGGGTTCATCTATCTGGCAACTCACGCG
Source organism: Verrucomicrobiia bacterium (assembly GCA_050008795.1). GTDB lineage: Bacteria > Verrucomicrobiota > Verrucomicrobiia > Palsa-1439 > Palsa-1439 > CAIKBP01. The sequence goes on from JBEKLX010000056.1 coordinate 6,182, forward strand.
GTGTTCGGCGAACTGGTCAAACACGGCAAGGCGCAGGTATTGACGAGTTTCGCCGTCGGTGTGTCACTGATCGGCCTGCTGAATCTGCTGGTGCGGTTTTCGGAAGGGAGTCCGTGAGATATGTGGAAAATGATAAAATTTTACACGGTCAGCGCGATCATCCTCGCGTTTGCGGTGGTGGCGTTTTACTTCTGGGCGAAAGCATCTGGCAGTGGAGCGGCGCGAGTCACATTTGAGCCGGCGTCGATCGTATTGCAGATCCAGCAGTTGAACCAACTGGTGGTTGTCAAATACACCCTGCAGCAGGTCATCGAGATGGAGCAATCGCGTCCGTTGTACGGCAACGAAAAACTCCTGCTGTTGGTGCAAGGCAAGGTGCTGGGCGGCATCGATCTATCACGGCTGACACCGCAAGACGTGCAAGTTGGCACTGACAAAAAAAGCGTCACGGTAAGTCTGCCCCCACCACGGATATTGGAGGCATTTCTGGATGAAAAAGAGACCCGCGTCTGGAACAACATCACTTGGTGGACGCCTTGGATAGCGCCGAATCCCGACCTGCAAAAGGATGCGCGATTGCTGGCGCTGGACAAGGTAAAGGCTGCTGCCCGTGAAATGGGGATTCTCGCCGATGCGCAACGCAACGCGGAGACAAGCATACGCGGTCTGCTAATGGCGCTGGGGTTCGAGACCGTTAAATTCGTCCCCCACACCGCTGCCGTTCCGTAAATCCAACCATGGGAGGCACTATGAAAATCGAGCACGTCGCGTTCAATATTCCCGATCCCCTGAAGGCCGCCGACTGGTACGTGAAACACCTCGGTATGCGAGTCGTCCGCAGTTTCGGTCCGCCCAACCACGCCTATTTCCTTGCCGATGCCGACGGTCGGACGATGATCGAGATCTACTGTAACCCGAAAGCTCCCGTGCCCGATTACCGCGCACTCGACCCGCTGGTTCTGCATCTTGCGTTCTCGGTGGATGACGTTCACGCTCTCCGCGACCAACTCCTGAAAGCCGGCGCGACAGCCGCGGGCGATGTCACCGTCGCCGATAACGGCGATCACCTTGCCATGCTCCGCGACCCGTGGGGTTTTCCTATCCAATTGGTAAAACGTGCCGCGCAAATGGTATAGCCGTCACCCACACTGGAAAAATCTGTCGAAATATCACCCGTGATGCAGTAGGTTAACCCGTGATGATCGTCGCGCAAACCCTCATCAAATTTGATACGCACTGGTACGATGCCTTGGTGATGATTGCGCTGATCATCGGTCTGTGGAACGGGATGCGTATGGGATTCAGCGCCGAGGTACTGCGGGCGGTGGGTCTCGTGGTCGGGGTGATAGCCGGAGTGCTATACTATGCGGTGGCTGGCCAGTGGCTGACGGAACATCTCGAGCTGGTGTCAGAACGAGCGAACCTTTTGATGTTCGTGGCCATCGTGCTCGGAGTGCATATAGTTTTCGGGTTCGTCCGATTGGCAGTCAGACGCTGGACGCAAAACCGGCCGCTGTCGGGATTTGTCGAGAATATCGGCGGCGCGTTGGCCGGGTTAGTGCGAATGTTGGCGATCATGGTGGGGGTAACGGTATATCTCTGTCTGCTGCAGAGCGAATTCTGGCATGAACAGGTCGGCCGCGAATCGCGGTTTGGACAGCGTGTGGTGCAGGAATTTCCCGACTTGGCGCCGGCGGTAGAAAAACGGGAAATGAAAAAAGCGTGGTTTCAGAGTGAACTGAAACGGCGACCCGAAGCAGACATCGAGCAGACCGAACCTGAGAAGCATTGAGCCTCGCGACTGTGGGGCGCGGCCACGTGGCCGCGTTGACACGGGCATGTGGCTCACGCGGTAGACGTTCCTAAAACGAGGCGATTAGCTGTGGGCGGTTTTATCTCCGATCAAATTCTTGAACAAGTGCGCCAGGCCAACGACGTGGTCGAGGTGATTGGCTCGTATTTTCCATTGAAACGCGCCGGGGCGAACTTCCGCGCTCTCTGCCCGTTTCACAAGGAGAAGACGCCGAGCTTCAATGTCAACCCGCAAAAGCAGATCTGGCACTGCTTTGGATGCGGTGAAGGCGGCGACGTATTCAAGTTCGTGATGAAATATGAGAACCTCGATTTCACGGCGTCGGTGCGGCGGTTGGCGGAACGTGCCGGCATTCGCATTGAGTTTAAGGAGAGCACAGGCGGACCGAGTCACGACGAGAAAGATCTGCTGATCAAACTCCACGAACAGGCCGCCGCATTTTTCCACGAATACCTGCTCAAAAATAAAGCCGCCGAACCGGCGCGCGCCTACCTAAAAAAACGCGCCATCACGCCCGAAACGGTGCGGAAGTGGCGGCTCGGTTGCGCACCCGACAGTTGGGACGCCCTGTTGCAGTGGGCAAAGGCGAGGAAATTCTCCCCTGCCCTGCTCGAATCGGCGGGGCTGGCGTTGCGTAGCGAGCGCGGCGGGGAGCAACCGCGGCTGTACGACCGGTTCCGCGGACGGCTGATGTTCCCGATTTGCGACGAGCAGGGGCGCGTCGTCGCGTTCAGCGGCCGGATACTTACTGAAGCCAAGGATTTATCCCGATCGGATCGGGAGCAACCGAAATATGTTAACTCGCCCGAGACAGCGATCTTCGAAAAAGGCAGACTGTTGTTCGCGCTAGACAAGGCGAAACGCGCAATCATTGAGGCGAAAGAGGCCGTCGTGTGCGAAGGACAAATCGACACGATTTCGTGCCACGAAGCGGGCATCGAAAACGTTGTTGCGCCGCAAGGCACGGCGTTCACCGAGCAACACGCCCGTATTCTCAAACGTTATGCCGACGAAGTGGTGTTGATGTTCGATTCCGACGAGGCAGGCCAAAAAGCCGCCGTGCGCAGTGCTGAGCCGCTATGGGATTTGGGGTTCACGTTGCGCGTCGCCCTCCTGCCGGCGGGGCACGATCCCGACAGTTTCGTGAAGAAATTCGGCAGTGATAAGCTGCGCGAACTGATCGCCAATGCGCCCCGGTTCCTGACCTTTCTGCTGGAACGGCTCGCCCGTCAGCACGATGCGAAGACTGAGCGGGGCAAGGTGCAGATCGTGCAGGAAGTCATCGGCTGGCTGTGCCGCGTCCAAAGCCCGACGTTGCAGGCGACGTACGCCCAGCAAATCGCGTCGCTGCTCGACGTGCGCGAGGAAGTCATACGTCAGGAAATGCGCCGGTTCCTTCGAGGCCAGCCCCGCTGGGAGCGGGGCGAGCGTGCACCCTCAATTGCGAGAGCGACGGAATCTTCCACGCAACCAGTGGCCGCCGACACGTCGCCGCCCGCTGAGGAGATGTTGCTGCACTTGATGTTGTCGGATGAGCGGGTCGTGGGAAAAGTGGCCGGACGATTGGATCCGTCATGGTTGTCGGACAGCGCCGCGGCGGGGATGATTACGCGAGTGCTGGCGCTGTGCGCGAAAAAAGAGTGGACAGGGCCGACGGCGTTGCTGAGCCACGATAAGGACGATATCGCCACGCGTCTTGTCGCCAAGCTCCTGCTGAATCCCTCGACGGCCGTTGATCCCGCCATGGCGGCGGCGGACTGTCTGGCGACATTGGAGCGGCAGTGGGTTGAGCGAAAAGGGCGCGAACTGCAGAAGCGGTTGGCTCAGCCGGGATTGAGCATGGCGGAAATAACAAAACTTCAGCGGCAGTTGGAGCAGTTACTTGACTTACGACGGAAGTTGGACAATATTCACCTACTTTCGCGGCGAAAGGGGTCGTAATTTTGAACCAACTCTTACAGCCAACGTACTATGTCTAAAATCAAACGTCAAAAACACGACCAGGTGCGGATAACGCACGCCAAGCTCGACCGGGAACAGAAAAACGAGAAGATCAAGGAGTTGGTCAAGCTCGCCAAGGAGCAGGGTTACCTTACCTACGGCGATATCAACGACGTTCTTCCCGAAAACATCCTCTCGTCCGAGGAGTTGGATGCCATCCTCATCATGTTGCGGGGGATGGACATCGATATCATTGACGCCTCCGAGGTGGATCGGTTCAAACGCGAGGCCGCCGAAGAGGAAAAGGAGCAGCATAAAGCCGACATGCGGCTCGACATTCTCGATGACCCGGTTCGCATGTATCTCAAGCAAATGGGACAAGTCCCACTGTTGACCCGCGAGCAGGAAGTGGAGATCTCCAAACGCATCGAGACCGGCGAAAACCACGTCAAACAAATCATCCACAGTTTCGGGTTCACCGCGGGCGAGTACGTCGCGTTGGCGGACAAACTCCTTCACGATCCGCCGAAGGAACGTTTTGATCGCGTCGTTCTCGACAAGAAGATCGAAGGCCGCGAGACCCACCTCAAGGTGCTCCGCAAACTCTGCGCGCAGGTCGACAAACTCGACGATCAAGCCGATCAGAGATACGAGAAATACGCGCGTACCGGCCTCACCCGGCGCGAACAAGCCAAACTGTTCCGCGAGTTCAAAAGGTCCGCGACGGCGTTGCAGAAAATGTACGATCGTTTCTGCTACAAACAGAAGGTGCTGGAGGAGTTCGTCGAGAAGGCCAACGAAGTCCGCGAGCAGTTCGACGATGTGCTGGCGACATCTGAGAGATTGAAGAAACGCGGCGCTACCGCCAGCGACCCGCAAATTCGCGAGTTGCAGCGCAAACTCAAGCGGTACGAACTCGCGGGGCACATGAACACCGCGGAATTCATCAAGGCGCACGACGAACTGAAGACGTGGATGAAGAAAGCCGTGCAGGCCAAGAGCGAGATGGTTGAAGCCAACCTGCGGCTGGTCATCTCCATCGCAAAGAAATATACCAACCGCGGCCTGTCCTTCCTCGACCTCATTCAGGAAGGCAATATGGGCCTGATGAAAGCCGTCGAGAAATTCGAGTACCGCCGCGGCTACAAGTTTTCGACCTATGCCACGTGGTGGATTCGCCAGGCCATCACACGTTCCATTGCCGATCAGGCGCGCACGATCCGCATCCCTGTCCACATGATCGAGACGATCAACAAACTCATGCGCGTCCAGAAAACGCTCGTGCAGGAACTCGGTCGCGAACCGACCGCCGAGGAAGTTGCCGACGAAACCCAGTTGCCTGTGGACCGTGTTCGCGCGATCCTGAAGATGGCGCAACAACCCATCTCCCTGCAGTCACCCATTGGTGACAGTGACGACACGACCTTCGGCGATTTCATCGAAGACAAAGGCGCGGAGAATCCATCCGACATGGCTTCCTACTCGCTGCTGAAAGAAAAACTCGGCAACGTCCTTGAAACGCTCACAGATCGCGAACGCAAGGTTCTCCAATTGCGCTTTGGTCTCGGCGATGGTTACTGCCGCACGTTGGAAGAAGTCGGCCGCCAGTTCCGCGTCACGCGTGAACGCATCCGTCAGATCGAAGCGAAAGCGCTCCGCAAAATGCGTCACCCGACCCGCCTGCGCCAAATCGCCGGGTTCCTCGAAGCCGAACAGGAATAAGAGCGCACGACCGAAGACATTGGCCGCAAAGATGCGCAAAAGGCTCAAGCTCTGCGGTGATATGTAGTTTTTGCGAATTCTGCGCCTTTTTGCGGCTATCAATGGTGTTAGGTCGTAAGACCATCTTTTTCGGCTTCTCAACCGCGCCCGCACGACCTAATCTGTTGTTCAATGATTAGACCCGACCCCAATTTCGCCAGAGGAACGATTCATGGAAACTTTTGACGTCGTGGTCATCGGCGCCGGCCCGGGCGGGTACCCGGCGGCCATCCGAGCGGCGCAACTTGGCGCGTCCGTGGCACTCGTCGAGCGCGAACAATTGGGTGGCACATGTTTGAATTGGGGCTGTATCCCGACCAAAACGATGATCGCCGGTGCCGGATTGTTTGCGAAAATCAAACACGCCGAACTGTTTGGCATCGCTGTGAAGGACGCGACGTTCGATTACGCGGCAATGATCGGCCACAAGAACCAGGTGGTGGATAAAATACGTGGAGGCGTCAAACAACTGCTCGCTGCCAACGGCGTGAAAAGTTTCACCGGTACCGCGTCATTCAAAGACCGCAACACAATTGAGATTACAGAGGCGCAACCCCGACAGTCGGTGTCGGGGCCTCTCTCTCAGCAGATCGGGGCAAAAAATGTCATTATCGCCACCGGCTCGACTTCGGCGATGCCCGGTTTTCTACCCAAACATCCGCGTGTGGTCGAGAGCCGCGCGTTCCTTGATCTCACCACGTTACCGGAATCGCTGATCGTGCTCGGCGGCGGCTACATCGGGTGTGAACTGGCCTGCATGGCTGCGCAGTTGGGCGTGAGGACGACAATCGTAGAATTGCTGGAAGATATTCTGCTGCTTCTCGATGCCGACGTACGACGGGAAGTGCGGATGCACATGGAGAAGAATCTCGGCATACGCATCCTGACGGG
>JBEKLX010000057.1:0-12505 GCA_050008795.1 Verrucomicrobiia bacterium
GGGCTTGAGTTCGATCACGCGGCGAGTGCGCAGTGCCAATGCGTTTATGGGCAACCAATCTATGATGTTCGTGTCGACACCGTAGATGAACGGTTCATCGGCGCGTTTGACGTGGCGAATGGCATTTGTGACGTCGAGCGAGCCGATGAGCAACTGGGCCAGTTCGTTGGTACCGGCGCCGCGCAATGTCACGGTTGCCGTTGGCGACGCCAGGCCGAACTTGTCGAGGTCGGTGGCCACATCGGCAACGAACTGTGTCGCCGTTAAATTGTTGAGTTTCGATAGCAATGCGTTCACCCGTCCATCGTCAGCGTCGATAGCCACGGGCGCGGTAAGCTTCCAGACGTTGTTCGTGCCGCGGGCGAGCTGGAGTCTGTCGACACCCCGCAGGAGTTCGAGGCCGCGGACATCGGTCTCGGTAAACGTCAGCACATGCGCGTCGCGGAGGTCGTTGGCCTGCACGGCGAGCTTCTTAACCGAGTCGGCGGGAATGGTAAAAATCGAGTCGGCATTCTTCAGTTTTGCGTACACTCTAGTGGCATCATTGGTGAGCAACTTTCCGATGAGCAGCGTCTTACTGCTGTTACCCGTCCAGACCGTGACCTCGCGGGCGGGTTCGTCGAGTTGACAAGTGTGGACATCCTTCGGGTCTTCACTGGCAAAATCCGCCACGCGCAGAAAGCTCAACTCGCCAAGCAGGTCGGCGATCTTGCGCTGGTCAGCGCGCGCGGCAATGGGACGGCTGATGGTCCAGCGTGGTTCTGCGCTGGTTGTGGTTGTCTTGATAAGTTCGACGGATCGCTCGCCTTTGATTTCGAGGCGTGCTGCGTCCGCCACCAAAAAATCCATCACGGCGCGATCGCGCAAATCGTCCGGTTTAATCTCGAGGCGTTCGACAATGGATTTTGGGGTGACAGCGATTGACTTTTGGCCCTCGATCTGTGCGTACACGGCTTCTTTCGTCGGTGTCTCACGACCGACCAGCAGTGTGATGGAGCCTTTAATGGTCTGGAGCTTTGCCCGCAGCCGCGGTACATCGAGACCAAACTCAGCTAGGTTGACGCCTTTTAGTTCTTTTCCGGTGAGCGTGCGGTCACGTTCGGCGAATTCGAGGTCGCTCAACAACGAACTGACCGCGCTGCCGCTGGCGCGAACGGTAATTGGCTGTTTGATCTCCCATCGGTCGCCGGCCTTCTCCAGCACGACGGTCTGGTTGGAACGCACCAATTCAACGCGGGTCACGTCAGCAGATTTGAGGTCGAGAAGCAGCTTGCGTTTAGCCTCAAGTTCGTCGGTTGTCGTCCCTTTCCTGGCATCCCACCACACAAAGATGCCAACCAACACCACCAGCGCCAGCAAAACGTATGTCGTCCTTGACTTCATCGTTGTTTCACCAAATCAACACGCCCAAAAGATACTTTTCCTGCAACTGCGGGTTAGTATGCTCACCGGCGGTGGTCACTTCCGCCGCCGCGCCCAGACTGCCAGGCCGAGCAATGCCACTGCCACCGGCATGCCGATGATGACAAGCACGTACACGCCTCGCGCCTGGTTCGGCGTCATATCGAGACGAAACTCCTCAGGCAGTTTCGGACTCACCGCAAGCAACTGCTCGCGTTTCAACAACCAGTTCAGCGAATTCATAAAAAAATCCAGATTAGCGCCCGACAAATTTGCATTGTTCACGAAGCTCGACGTACCGACCACCACCATGCGGCATTGTGCCGCCCCCAGCTCGACGCCCGACGGTTTGTTGCCTTCGACCGCAACGGCGAGACAGAGTGGACCTTTTATGTCCTTGTCCGGCTCAAATTTGGCCCGCTGTAAATCAGGATCAGTTTCGCCCCAAAAACCCACTGGCGTTCTCACCAATTCCGTGACCACTGGTCGATCAGCGCCCCGCATGGAGCCGCTCTCGGCGCGATGGACGCTGCGCGCATAGGGGAAACTGGTGTTCATATCTGCGAGCTTGGCGGTGATGGGATGCGGTGCGTATTCCGTGCCGACGGCATTCGCGATGAGCAACTCGGTGCCGAGCAACATGCCACCTTTCGCCAGTGCAATGTCATCGTCAACCTGAACACCCCAGTTCCGCAACCAAGTCTCAAGTCCAGTCGTCTGGTGCGGATCGAGCATTACCAACAGCCGTCCGCCCTTTTTCTTCAGGTAATCGTCCAGCGACGTAAGTTCGGCCGGCGTGAGTTCCTTGCGCGGCCCCGCGATGACGATGACGCCGGCGTCGTCGGGCAACGCCTGCGTTTCCATCATGTTCCAACGCTCGACCGTGATGTTGTCGCGCTTGATATACTGGCTCAATGTTGAGTAACCATCCCGTTGATCTGGATTGTGTGGATCGTGTTCCCCGTGGCCGGTAAGGAAATAAACCTTGGGCGGCTTCTCCTCGGTGACGGTCTGAATCGCCGACAGGAAAACACCCTCGCCCTTGAATGCTTTAATGCGCGGCGTCGCCATGTAATTCGTCTCTAGATCAACCAGTTCACGGCTTTTGACATACTTGTGGCGGCCACCAGAGATGAAGATCACGATTCCCGGTAGCAACTCATCACTGAGATCTGCCGTGGAGATATTGTACTGCTGCACAAGTGATCTGGCGCGGGCCATGTTGCGATCCGGGTCCACGTACTCAATGCGCAACTCATCTTTACCGAAGAACTGCATTTCTTTCAGCAGATTGCCGACATCCTCCATCACTTTCGTCAGTAATCCACTTTCATCGGCGGAGGGAATGAAGACAACGACATCAACGGGCTCCTTCAGCGAGCGAAGTGTCTGCTTGGTTTTTTCGGCAATCTCGTAGTACCGGGTCTTGGTCCAGTCGAACCGCAGGTAATGCCGCGCAGTCAGCCAGTTGACCATCACTACCAGGAGCACTGCTGCGACGATTTGCACAAACAGGTTGGCGCCGATTGCCAGCTTGCGCTGTCGCAACGTTGGCACATGTCTGGGTTTGAAAGTATCGTCCGCCACAGCCAGTTACCTCCACTTCCGCGATTCCAGGATGCGCGTCGTCAGAAACAACACCAGCGCCGTGCCGCTTACGTACAACACCAGTGGCCGCACGTCCACCAGCCCGCGCGCAAAGTCTTCCATCTGATCAAATGAAGACACTGCCTTGAAAAACCTGTCCAACGGTATCGCGATACCCAACATCCGCAGCGCCGTCTCGCCACGAAACAACCACGTCATCCAATTAACCACAATCAACAACATGAAAACCAATGCGAACGACATCAGTGCCGCCATGACCTGACTTTTCGTCATTGCCGACGTCAGCAGACCAACCGCGATTAGAAACTGTCCGATGACCAGCACGCCGACGTATCCCGCAGCAACCGGCCCGAGATCCAACGACGCCACGCCCAGTGAAAAATAGTGCAGGATCAACACGTACAGACCCGTCAAGGCCCACATCAACGTGTACAACGTCAAGGCGCCGAGCCATTTCGCGAACACTACTTCGAAGTCCGTCACGGGCGCCGTCATCAGCATTTCGATCGACCCCGACCGTTTCTCCTCGGCCAGCAGTCGCATCGTGATCGGTGGCACCACGAACAGTGACGGCACCCAAAACATGCTGAACATAATCTTCATCGCCGTCAACTGCGTCGGCCCACGATTCAGGTAACTCACTATCACCGCGAACGTTACGCCCATCACGATCAGAAAGAACATGATGACAAGATAGCCGAGTACCGATGCGAAATACGCATTCAGCTCCCGTCGCAACAAAGTCGGCACATTTCTCATATCGTCTTACTCTCTTGCTCCCCTGTCCGCCGAAGCTTCAGCGGAGGCGGCAGTCCCGCGACTGCGGGACGAAGGCGGATCATCGCAACAGGCTCCTCCGTTGATCGAGGCGGTCTTCCTCCGCCTCGTCCTCTTCGCGGGTAATCTGCACGAAAATGTCCTCCAGAGATGTCCGGGACCGGCTCAATTCCCGCAACTTCCAGCCACTTCGCATCACCGTTTCGAAGATTTCCTCCGTTGGGTCCGCCTCCGGCTTCGGATGCAACACGCACCGTACCCGCTCGTCGTCACACGCCTCCATGCGCACCGAGGCGACACCCGGTACACTGCGCAACGCAGCCTGCACAGCGTCCCTCGGCCCGCCGCGCACTTCCACCTCGATCGTCGGCTTGATCAGATTCGCCAGCGTACTCGAGACAAGCACTTTACCGCGATGAATGATGATCACGCGATTACAGGTCATCTCCACTTCGGAAAGGATGTGGGTCGAAAGCAAAATCGTGTGTTGTTTGCCAAGGTCTCTGATCAATTGGCGCACCTGCCGAACCTGTACCGGGTCGAGGCCGATGGTCGGTTCATCCAAGATAAGAAGGTCCGGCTCGCCAAGCAATGCATCCGCCAGTCCCACGCGTTGCCGATAACCTTTGGAGAGTTGTCCGATGATCCGATGGCACACGTCGGTGATCCCGCACATCTCCAGCACATCGTCAATCCGCTCCTTACGGTCGGCGCGACCAACATCCTTCAATTTCGCGCGAAACTTCAGGTATTCCCTGACCCGCATATCCACGTACAACGGATTATTCTCGGGCATGTAGCCGATGTGGCGGCGCACCTCCAATGAGTCTTCAAACACATCCACGCTCGACACCGCAACGCGTCCAGCCGTCGCGGGAAGGAACCCCGTCAGAATCCGCATTGTCGTGCTCTTGCCGGCGCCGTTCGGCCCAAGAAACCCGACGATCTCCCCGCGTTTCACCTCAAACGACACGCCTTTGAGCGCGGTCAAGCCCGCGAACCGCTTTGTCAAATTCTCTACTCGAATCATCGGTTGCATGAGATCGTTTTCCGGAGAAAACGCGAATCAAACTTTAACAAACGCTTTCGACTTTAGCAAGATGCAGAACGTTCAAACCCCGACAAAGGATGTCGGGGTTTGGCCAGCAGAAATAACGATTGCGCGACGAGTGAAGAGTTACCCCGTCCATTCGGAAAGTTTTCAACAAGAAGTTGTGGATTTGGGCAACTTGCGGGCGGGAATCAGCAGGCGCAGGATGTGTACGCAGAGGATAACCGATCCGAGGACAACGAGCGCAAGGTGGAATGTCGAAACCGACATGATATTCGTCATGGTTTTGACGGCCTGACTCTGGCTTGCCAGTCCATGGATCCTGAGCACGGCGAAGGTATGGATCAGCAGCCAACCCGTGAGCCAGGCGGTAATAAGAATTCCCAGCGCGTTGCCGGTCTGAGCCGCAACCTGTAACCATCGCTCGACCGAGCTTCGGCGCACGCAAAGCCGGCATGTTTCTTGTACCGGCATCATTAGTGCCAGCAAGATGTAGTAGATGCCTCCGATTCCCGTTCCTGGTATGCCCGCTATCATTTCAATGTCCTTTCTCGTATACGAGAAGCGGCCGTCGGAGAACCAACTCCTTCCAGATCGCTTCCAAAATGAATATGCTGTTGACTGTGCGCAGAACAAAAAAGCTCGGAATGCTCGCCAGCGCTTTCCACACCTCGTTCCTGCTCGCCGCTTTGATAAGCACCGGGAACGCGACGGCAGGCGCATCGATCAGGTAGCCCAGCAGGAAAATGGGGCTTACGAATATGACCAGGATAGGGAGCAACACCAGGTAGGCGATGGACGCAAAGACGGCGTCCCACATGGCAACGGCCACGGTTGACCGCAGGAATGGAATGTGCAGGACGTCGCGCCAATGGAGCTTCACGTTCTGGACAAACCCGTGCGACCAGCGACGAAGTTGCTTGCTCATAAAGTTGAAGTCGTGAGGCTCCACGGGATAGCAGGTGGCCTCAGGAATGAATCGCACGCCATATCCATCCCGGTAAAAACTCCAAGTGAGATCCATATCCTCAGCCATGGTCCGGGTGGACCAACCGTTATTGGCGCGAAGCGCCTCGGTCCGATAAACGGAGAAACAGCCGGAGGAAATCAGGGGGCGTTCGTAGTAATCCTGGATCGGTTTGTAGAAGGAGAAGGCGAAAAGATATTCGATATACCGGCCGCGCTCCCAGACGGACTTGACGTAGCGGGGGAGGACAAGGCCGCACGCGGCGCTAATCTTGGGATCATCAAGTGCAGGAAGAAGCTTCTGGATGGCGTCGGGTGCGAGCGTGGTATCCGCATCAATGGCCATGGTGTAGCCGGTACGGACAAAGGGTAGGGCGAAGTTCTGCGCGCCGGCCTTGGACCCAGTGTTCTTGGGTGGACGCAACACCGTCACGCCAAGCAAGCGGGCAATATTGGCCGTATTGTCGCTCGAGCAGTCATCAATGACCAAAATCTCATCCGGTGTCACGATCTGGCCTTGAATGCTCCGAATCGTATCGGCGATCGTGGAGGCCTCGTTGTACGCGGGGACCAGCACTGTTAAATCGCTTTTTTCCGACGTTTTCATGTTTCCAATTTCCCTGCCGCTCACATCCTCAGCCGAGGCCGCGCCATCGGCCGCATATAGGTACACTCGCGCCAAGACATTCATGAATGCTCTAGCGAGAGATTCAACCTGCGAGAATACAGCCTGAAGAATTAAGGCTGACTTACGATGTTCTCGGGGGAAAACCGTGGTGAGTGTTGCAGAATTAACCCTGTCTGTAAACAGAAATCTGCGCCCTGCATGGGAAGAGGGCGTGTAGCACTGGATTGTTGCCACCAATAGGAATGGATGCTATCGTTTACCTAGCTAATCTCAAAAAAGATTGCCGATCAGTGTCAAATCCAACCAATCCCGGCAGAGGAGTATCCACCATGAAAAATGCTGTGCACGGAATGTGCAGCGCTTTGTGTCTGGCTTTTATCATCGTCGGCTTGACCGGTCGACCGGCGCTCGCCACGAGCTACACGAACACCATCGCCCAGATGACCGCTTATATCACCAGCCAAATGGCCACCAATAACGTGCAAGGCCTTTCTATTACCCTAGTGGATGGACAGAAAGTGGTTTGGGCTACCGGTTTCGGCAAGGCCGACCGCGAACGCAGGGTATCGGCAAATGCCAATACCGTTTATCACATTGGTTCCTGTTCCAAATCCTTCGCCGCCACGGCACTCATGCAATTGTGGGACCAGGGTCAACTGGACCTGGAAGCGCCGCTCACCACCTATATGCCGGAATATTCCATGCTGCCCCGCTTTACCAACACGGCGCCCGTGACGATCCGCTCCTTATTGAACCACCATAGCGGCATCCCGGGCGACATCTTCAACGGCCTGTATGCCACTCAGAATCGCAACGACGCCGCGGATTGGTTCATTCGTTACCTGCAAGGCGACTATCCATTTGCCCCGGTCAATGAACGGAATTATTACTGCAACACCGGGTTTGTTTTGCTTAGCGACGTGATTGGACGGATCACCGGTGAACCTTTTTCGACAGCAACAAGAAACATGATTTTTCGTCCGCTGGGGATGAATGCCAGTTCGTTCCTGCCGGACAGAGCCGCCATCTCCAATCGGCTGGCGGCCGCCTATAACGCGAACGGCGAACGCGAGCTGCAGGAGATCGTAAATGCCCAGGGCTCAGGCGCCATGTATTCCTCAGTCAACGATCTTACGAAATATATACGGATGATTCTGGCTGACGGCCGTTTCCGCGGGCGGACGTTGATGAGCTCGAATGCCATTGAAGAAATGATCACGCCGCAACTGGCCAATCTGCCGTTGAATGTGACGGACGCGCCCGCAGGTTTGGGGTGGGACAACGTCAGCGACAACCGTCTCCGTTATGCGGGGAAGGTGTTCTGGAAAGATGGCGCAGTCGAGCATCATTGCGCCTTCCTGGGAATCTCCCGCGACCTCCAACTGGGCGTGGCGGTGATTCAGAACACTCCCGGCAACCTGTGTGACAGCATCGGCATCGAGTCCCTGCGCTGGGCCATATTGGACAAACAAGGCGTTCACTGGCCAACCAACACGTTTGTCCCGACGTTTTCATCCGTCACTAACTGGTCCCAGGGGCAACTCGATGCCTTGGCCGGCATATACGTTCCGGATGCGGGCTACAACAAAGTCGTGGCTGAACCCGGCACACTTACCCTTATTGTTCACGCGGATTTCAGCACGCCCAAGATTCTTAGCAATCTGGTTCCACGGGTAAACGGCTGGTTTTCACGCCCTGATTCCCAGGATCCTCAACTGGCCTTCACGAATCTGTCTGGACACGCCATGCTGGTGCTCCATCAAAGCGACGACGCGTTTGAATCCGTCAGTCCGTTGGGCGAGTATTATTTGCCGGAACCGCCATCGGCGGCCTGGTGCAGCCGGACCAACCGCGTCTACCGTATGGTGGATATGTATCCCTTCGACTACTTCTGGCAGCCCGGTCAGTATGCGCCTAAGACCCTTCGGTTCGGGACGACGGAGGATGACGTTTTATTGGCCAATTGGTTTTTGGGTTCATATACGATTGAACCCCAAAACGACAACTTGTCCTTCCAGCGTGGAGTTCAGTACCGCAAAGGTGGCGCCATCAAGGTCGCCACCACCAATGGGTTCGAGCTACTGCAATACAGCGGTTATCGTTTTATGGATGAGGCCGCCATCCCGACGCTGTCGGTCCCGGCTGTCACCAACGGCGCGATCCCATTTGCAAACGGCACACAATGGTACTGGTTCAATGGCGGGGCCGGTACCAACTACCAGTTCAGCGTCACGGCGCCCACCACGTCACCCCTCCAGACTTGTTTCGTGCATATTACAGATCGTGAGGGGAATGCCCTTGATGGTGGCCAACAGCAGGACGTAACCTTCGCCTGCACTAACAATGGCGTCTATGCCATTGCCGTTAGCGCGACCAATACCTTCAACTATACCGCCAGACTCACCAGCTTCCTGCCGCTGACGATCACAACCGACAGCTTGCCAGATGGCCAAGTCCACGTGACGTATGCTCCGGTCCAGTTGGCGACAGCCAACGGCACGACGCCGTACAGGTGGACGGTGGAGAAGGGGAGCAAACTACCGGCCGGGTTGAGGTTGAACGCCAGAACCGGCATCATCTCCGGCAAGCCGAGGAAGGTTGGTTCGTCCACTTTCACGGTGAAAGTCAGAGATGCCAACAAGAACACTGCGGAAAAATCGTTCACTCTGACGATTGATTAGCGACTCACCACGAAGTTCACCCCGAATCTGAGTTCGGGGCGCACGAAGGGCACGAAGTTTACCCCGAATTCCTTTCGGGGTCGGGGCTCTGGATGCTCTCAAATGTCAGGAGTTGATTCGGCTGACTATGTTTTGATAAGGCCCGTCAGCGCGCCGACCAAAAGCGTGATGAGTACCAAGCCTGCCGTGCTATGGAGCCACAGATAGAAGCGCAACAGTCCCTCCTTGGGGAGCCAGTATTCCGCGAGCTGCAACTTGGTCAGTGGCACAAAAGTTTCAAAGGAATACAGTAACGCGTTGAATTTAGGACATCTCTCCGAAGATGCTTTCTCGGTTGGCGTCATCGATTTGGCTCTCCAGGAGAAGAGAAGCCATCCCAGACCGATGATTCCCAAGCTCCAATAAAGCGCATACTCGGGGCGATAACCGTACCCGATGGTTATCGCGAGCAGTCCATACCACCACCGGATGGGCTGACGCCAACTCACACGTTCTGCACGATCCCTGTTCTTCGCGATGAGCACTTCCTTCTCGTCTTCCTCATACCCGGCTTTGCGGAGCACCGATGCCAATTGTTCGTACGGCTGCGGCAGGAACTGCTCGCTAGGCTGACGCTTGAGCCAATCGATTCTGGTCTTGGCATCCTTTGGAGAGCGAGTACCGATTCCGTCGTACACGAAACCGTTTAGACCGAGTTTACCCCGTGCGGGCCAACTACTCTCGTCGTCGCAAAGCGTGCCGACTCTTGCAGCGTGAAGTTGAAGTGTGACATCTGAATTTGAGGAAATCTTTTCTAAGAAGAAAGAGTGATTCACCATTGCGCTCGCGAGATTAACTACGCCTTGAGCTTTGAAACCATCCACAAGAATCAAGTCGCATCCGATCTTCACACCTTGAGCAACTAGTGCCACGCCAGCCTTGTTCGTGTTAATCATCTGACCTTCTTCACACACAAGGCTTGAACCGATAGTTGCCCCACCTAGGTCGACTGTGCCATTAGCATCAAAGCCCTTTATTAGAAGCACACTGCCTTCAACGCGCACCCCACCAGCGCGAAGAGCTATACCGTCAGGATTTATAAAACGACCTTTCGAGCAATCTAAGCTCCTACCAATACTTGCTAAGAGCAAGTTCACTTCACCTGTGGCCGCAAACCCGTCTCTCAGGAAGACACTGCCACCAGTCCTCAGCCCGTCGGCAAGGAGAGCAACGCCACCTTTGTTAACGAATTGACTGCCACTGCAACTGAGGTCTGAAACGATCGTCACACCGGTCAAGTTCGCCACGCCTCTGACCGTCGTATGCTGTAAAAAGAGGCTGCTGCCGACTACTAGCCCGGCAATTGTAAACGCGCTAGTGCTATTCGTTCCAACAATCTCGGTCTCGTTGCATTGCATAGAAGAGCCCACCCTTGCGCCGACTAATCTCACTTCGCCGGTGGCATTGAGCCCGCAAAAAGAAACCAAGCCGCCGACGTTCATCCTGTCTGCAAGGAAGGCCCTTCCCGTTTTGTTGACAAATGTGGCGCCATCAGCCCACAGATCTGTGCCAATAGCCGCGCCGGTCAGATTAACCTCACCTTGAGTCTTGGCATTATCTAAACGGATACTCCCTCCGACCTTAGCTCCGATAAAACTAAGCGCTATGCCGTTGGCGTTGCTAAACACACCCTCTGAACAATCAAGATTTCCCCCAATGTTTGCTCCGGTCAGATTAAGTATACCCCCAACCTTAATCTTGCCTAGAAAAAGGCTTCCTTCGGCTTTCAGTCCGTCTGCATCTATCTCCTTAGTATGTGTTTCACCAAGAAACAGCATGCGAATTTCGGCAGAATTTAAAGTGATCTTCTCTGTGAAAGCGCATCGCCAGAAACACAAGGGAAAAGGTATCTTGCAATAAGCTAAGTTAAGCTCACCGTCAATGCGTGCTCCTGTGATCTCAATCCCGTATTGCGTTACGTATCCGGATGCCTGCGGGTCGGTGCACAGCCAGGCGATCCTATCGGCTGCAAGGCCGCGCTCGGCGGGCCAAGCTTCAGCATTTGACGGGTTGTCTGCCATCTCGGAGCCGCCCCTGCACCTTACCATCTGTCCAATAGCCACGATTCGAAAAAAAAGCTCCTCTACCTGAGAAAGTTTGCCGAACTTTTTCTTGGCTAATTCCACCAATCTTTCCGCTGGGTCGGTGTCGGGCTGAGATTCGGTTCTCTTGGACGTGCTCGAAGATTGTGCCTCGGCGAAAAGTGGGGATATTGCGACTACAGCAAAGGTAATGGAAACGCAGCAAGCCAATGCGCCGATTATCCACTTATGTCGGCGCGTCAGAACTACCGGACTGCTGTTCACCATGCCAGAACCCTATAACACAAGGCTGGTTTACGAACAAGAAACGTGAACCGGGTCAACTCCGCGCTCGTGACAAGAATGATGTTGCCCGGTTCGGGCGCTAACAACGATCCACGGCGCTGGCTCACTTCTGTTCGCGCACCCACTTGGATAGTTCAACCGTCAAATCATATCGTGCCAGCGGGGTGATGAGGTAGATGCCGGGGAAATGTTCAAGCACTGACTCGGCCATTTCGCGGGACCCATAGATATATCGGCTACCGATACATCATATGGATCAACCATTTTCTCGATGATCCGGTCTGCAATAACGATTGCGGCGGATAGGCCGGTGGCGGCTTTGGCCGCAAGAGACGCGAATCTTCTGCGCATTTCGCGCATTTGCCGCCGGCGCGGCGGGTGTGGCGTCTCGTCTGACTCGGCTTTGCGGCTACCGTTTCACTCGCGCCTGTTCGCGCTCCGAGCGGGACAACTCAACCGTCAAATCATAAACGCGTAGATATATCGGCTACCGATACATCATAAGAATCATCATACTCTACGTGGCAAGCCTCCATGATCACGACAGCGGCAGACGGGTTCGCAATCAACTCATAGATATATCGATTACCGATATATCATGTGGGTCATATCATCTGGACGGCAAGCCTCCATCGTCACGACTAAGCCGGCCAAGAATAGCGCGGAGCTCAGTTTTACGCGTCAAATCTATCGATTACTGATATATCATACGAACTATCGTACTCCAGATGGCAAACTTACGTTATCACGAGAGCGACAGAGACATCGCGATCAGCCCCGTCGATGTATCGATTGTCGATATATCGTGCTTTCACCGTCCTACGGACGACAACACCAGCTCCATTGCCTTAGAGAATTGCCGCCATTTGCGCCTGCGTTCCTGCAACTCTGTCCGCCCCTTTGCTGTGATCTCGTAATTCTTTCGTTCGCGCACTTTGCCGGCTTTAACCCACCGGGCCTTCACAAGGCCGCGTTTTTCCATCCCCTTCAGCAGGGGATACAAGCTGCCGAAAGTGAATTGAAAGTA
>JBEKLX010000058.1:0-12195 GCA_050008795.1 Verrucomicrobiia bacterium
AAACTCCGAATGCCGCGTTGCCGTACCCGGGCAGTCAGGCAGTGGGCGATAAGGTTCATTGCCGAGAGGGAAATAGCCCAGACTATCAGCTAAGGTGCCTAAACTACGTTGAGTGGAAAGGATGTGAGGTTGCTAAGACAGTGAGGATGTTGGCTTAGAGGCAGCCATCATTTAAACAGTGCGTAACAGCTGACTCATCGAGCGATCTTGCGCCGAAAATGATTGGCGATCAAACGTAGTACCGAAGCTATGGATTCTCCTCCGATACGTCGGAGGAGTCTGGTAGAGGAGCGTTCTGGTTGCGGAAGCTGGAAGGTAACTGAAAGTGGAGCGGCCAGAAGTGAGAATGCAGACACGAGTAGCGATAAAGCCGGTTAAATTCCGGCTCGCCGAAAACCCAAGGTTTCCTGGGGAAGGTTCGTCCTCCCAGGGTTAGTCGGGCCCTAAGTCGAGGCCGTAAGGCGTAGATGATGGATAGCAGGTTAACATTCCTGCACCACCTTGGCTTAAGCTGCGAGGAACCCAGAAGGGAAAGTGAGCCACCGATTGAAAGTGGTGGTCAATACCGGTGGAAGCCGGTGTTGGACGCGGAGACTACGGTCGAAGCGGATTCACCGCACCCACGCTGGCGAGAAATGCCTCGCAGTGTTCACCAGGGTGTCCGTACCGTAAACCGACACAGGTGGGTGAGATGAGTATTCTCAGGCGCGCGAGTTAAATCTCTCTAAGGAACTCGGCACATTAGCCCCGTAACTTCGGAAGAAGGGGCGCTTGGACGCGTTAGATTATATCAAAGCGTGTTTGAGCCGCAGTGAAAGGTGCTCTGTGACTGTTTAACAAAAACACAGCTCTGTGCGAAGTCGCAAGACACTGTATACAGAGTGACAAGTGACCAATGCTGAAAGATTAAGGCAAGGGGTCAGTCCCGCGCAAGCGGGACGAAGCTCTGAACTTAAGTCCCAGCGAATGTCGGCCGTAACTATAACGGTCCTAAGGTAGCGAAATTCCTTGTCGGGTAAGTTCCGACCTGCACGAATCTTGTAACAAAAGAGCAACTGTCTCGGAGAGAGGCTCGGCGAAACTGTAGTGGCGGTGAAGATGCCGCCTACCCGCAGTAGGACGGAAAGACCCCATGCACCTTTACTGTAAGCTGATATTGGACTTTGATGTGCAATACGTAGCGTAGGTGGGACCCTTTGAAACCTCGATCTCGGTCGGGGTGGAGGGAACAATGAAACACCACTTTTTGCTTATTAAGGTTCTAACCTCGTGCCGTTATCCGGCCGAGGGACCGTGTCAGCGGGTCAGTTTGACTGGGGCGGTTTCCTCCCAAAGAGTAACGGAGGAGCACAAAGCTTGGCTCAGCTTGGTTGGCAATCAAGCGTTGAGCGTATGGGTAGAAGCCAGGCTAACTGTGAGACTTACAAGTCGATCAGATGCGAAAGCAGGTCCAAGTGATCCGGCGGTGGAATGTGGAATCGCCGTCGCTCATCGGACAAAAGGTACGCTGGGGATAACAGGCTTATCGGGTCCAAGAGTTCACATCGACGACCCGGTTTGGCACCTCGATGTCGACTCATCGCATCCTGGGGCTGGAGAAGGTCCCAAGGGTTCGGCTGTTCGCCGATTAAAGCGGTACGCGAGTTGGGTTCAGAACGTCGTGAGACAGTTCGGTCCTTATCCACTGTGGGCGCAGCAGACGTGAGGGATTTGTTCCTTAGTACGAGAGGACCGGGAACAACGCACCTCCAGTATTCCAGTTGTCACGTCAGTGGCAACGCTGGGTAGCTGTGTGCGGAAACGATAAGCGCTGAAAGCATCTAAGCGCCAAGCGCCTCCCAAGATTACGTCTGACGGTCGCAAGACCCTAAAGGCTCGTCGTAGACTACGACGTTGATAGGCCAGGTGTGTAAAGCCAGTAATGGCAAAGCTGACTGGTACTAATCAGCCGTGAGGCTTGATCACTTAAATTTCTCCCGCGACTGCGGGGGAGACAGGTGATTTAACAAACTAGCTCTGAAGAAATTCGGAGCCAGCCGCTCTGTAGTAGACTTGCCGCTCCTGTATGCAATTGTCAGAGAATCATGTTCTTTGAAGAAGCATTAACGGTTTCGCTTTGCGAAACAATTTCCCGGCGGCTATGCCGCAGTGGTCCCACCCGTTCCCATCCCGAACACGGCCGTGAAACGCTGCAGGGCCGATGGTAGTGCCTGTATAGCTTGCGCGAGAGTAGGTCGCTGCCGGGGTAATTTACCCGAATCTTTACCACGTTCCACGTGGCTTTTCGGGATTTCAAAGCCCGCATTCAGGAATGAGTGCGGGCTTTCCATTCTATTACAGCAGCAGCCGTGGGAGCGACATTCTTGTCGCGACCCTCCTCATTGTGTATGATTGCGCCACTAAAACCATGCCACAACCGGAAACACAATTGGGCGGTTTGCCCATCGGCGATGCGCCGCGCGTTGTCGGTACCGTTTCACAAGCCGACACGCTTGCGAAACTCGCCGGTGCCGGTACGCACGACTGCGACATCGTTGAAGTCCGCCTCGATCTGATCGGCGCTGATACGCCCGGCTGGCTGGAGCAAGCCAAGGCCATCGAAGCCAAGGGTGTTCCGGTCATTGTCACCATCCGGCTCGCCAACGAAGGCGGCAAGTGGACGCAACCCGATGAAGTGCGTCTCCCGCTTTTTCAAGCCGCGCTCCAAAATCTATCCGCTGTCGACATCGAATTTCGCAGTCCGTTGCTGAAGAAAATCTCCGCGCTAGCGACGCGACATCAAAAGGCGCTGATCGTCTCCCATCACGATTTCCAGAAAACGCCGGCGGCGGACGAACTTCGACAGATAATCCGTAAGGCGTCCGACTGTGGAACCATTGTCAAGATCGCCACGCTGGTCCAGACCGATACTGATCTCGCAATACTGCGTGAGTTGCTCTCCGAAAAGTGGCCGGTTCGCATCTGCCTGCTTGGCATGGGCTCGCCCGCCAACGGCTCTCAGGCGGGCAAGCTCGGACCGCAGACACGCACACTTTTCCCAAAGCTCGGCTCCTGCCTCACGTATGGCTATCTCGATGTGCCTGTCGCGCCGGGACAAGTTCACGCACGCGAGCTGATGCAACAACTTCGACCACGCTGACTTTCCCGGTGATTCAAGGTTGACAAGCCTCGGTGCAGTGGGTTGTATTTAAGCCAAGTCCTATGGCTTCCACTCATACAGGCGCACCGCAACGGGTGCGCGTCGAATTGGGTGAGCGCAGCTACGATATCCTGATCGGTTCAGGACTATTGGCTCGGGCCGCGGAGTTTTTTAAACCGTTGAAGCTTGGCAACCGTGGCGTGATCATTACTGACTCGAACGTCGGGCCGTTGTACGGCGCAGTGTTGCAGCAGGCGCTGCGCACCGGCGGCATTGAGACGGAGATCGTGGATGTGCCTGCGGGCGAGTCGTCGAAATCATTGCGCCAAGCTGATCGTCTTCTGGAACATTTGCTGTCGCTCGGGCTTGACCGGCGCTCCTTCGTGGTCGCGCTCGGCGGCGGCGTAGTCGGCGACTTGGCGGGGTTCGTCGCGGCAACGTATCTGCGCGGGATTGCGTTCGTGCAGGTGCCAACGACGCTGCTGGCGCTGGTGGACAGCTCGGTCGGCGGGAAAGTCGGCGTGAACCTGCCGCAAGGGAAGAATCTTGTCGGCTCATTCTATCAGCCCCGGTTGGTGCTGGCAGACATCGACACCTTGAAGAGTCTGCCTGAGCGCGAACTACGGGCGGGATTCGCCGAGGTCATCAAGACCGGCGCGATTCGGGACGCAAAGTTTTTCGCGTGGCTGGAACGCGAACATCAGCAGGTGCTGCGTCGGGAACCCGATGCGGTGGCGCATGCGGTGCGGCGTTGCTGCGAAATCAAGGCGGACGTCGTCAGCAAAGACGAACGCGAGTCGGGGTTGCGGGCGATTTTGAATTTCGGTCACACGGTTGGCCACGCAATGGAAGCGCTCGTTGAGTACGAAGGCTTGTTGCACGGTGAAGCGATCTCGATGGGGATGTGTTTTGCAAGCAAGCTGTCGGTGAAACGGGCGGGGTTGAACGAGACGGAATTGAAACGGTTGTGCGCGCTGCTTGAAGCAAGTGGATTGCCAACGCGTCCGACGGATAAATTCGACATGAACCGGCTGCTCGAGGCGATGCGTCTGGACAAGAAGGCACGCGAAGGTAAACTGCGGTTTGTGTTGTTGAAGCGGCTAGGTGAAGCCGTGGGCTCGGACGCGGTAACGGGCGCGGATATCGAGGAGGTTTTCAATGTCTGCTGTAGATGAAACCATTGTACGTGAGTATTTCGAAGCGCACGGTTTTCTCGTGTGTCAGCGCCGCAAGTATATCGTGCAGGCACGCCAGAGAACGGCGGACGAAGAGATCGATCTGATTGTGTTCAACCCGCGCGCTTCGGCGCCCGGGGCCGGGGTGCCCGCGGATTTTGAAATCACGTCCAACTCGCTGAAACAGGTGGCTCGGGCGATTGTGGCGGTGAAAGGCTGGCACACGGAGGTGTTCGCGCCGAGCGTGCTGGCGCATCAGCCGAAAATTTTTCGTTTCGTCGAGAACCGGGCGGTAGAAGAAGCAGCGCGACTGGTCGGCTCGGAGGGCTTGTTGAAAATCCTTATCGTGCCGGGGCTGCCACGCGACGCCAAGTCGCGGGAGCGCAGCATCGAAGTGCTCAAGGCGAAAGGTGTGGATGGCGTGATCTCGTTCCGCTCGATTCTGCGGGAACTGATTGCCAGTGTGGCTACGAACCGCAACTATGTGAAATCGGATCTACTGCAGACTCTGCGGCTACTGAAGAACTATGAGCTGATCAAGGAGCCGCAAATGGAGTTGAAGCTGAGAAGCAGGAAGCGTTAAAAGCAAGATGCGGATGGGAACTGCCAAGACGCCGGTCGCCGAGGTGTTGTAACGGTTCTAACGCTTTTAACTCACCCTCATGACTCCCCGCGAAGCCTATATCGCGCTGAACATGGTGCCAAACGTCGGTCCCGTGCGTGTGCGGGCATTGCTCGAGGTGTTTGGCGAACCACAGGCAATCCTGGCGGCGCGCCGCGACGAACTGCTGCGCGTGGAAAACATCGGCACGGAAGTCGCCCAGAACATTGTCAACTGGCGTCAGCACGTCGATCTCGATGCGGAGTTGGCGCGAATCGAGAAGGCGGGCGTGCTGGTCGTCACCCGCGAGGACGCTGAGTACCCGAAACATTTGCGCGAGATTTATGATCCGCCACTGGCATTGTACGCCCGCGGGTCGCTAGGCGATGGCGATCCACATGCCGTTGCGATTGTCGGTTCGCGGCGCACGACGTTGTACGGACAGGAAATGGCGCGGAAGCTGGCGTATCAATTGGCGCGCGTGGGTGTGACCGTGGTTAGCGGCGCTGCGCGCGGGATTGATACGTGTGCGCACAGGGGGGTGTTGCAGGCCAAAGGGCGCACGGTGGCGGTGCTTGGGTGCGGTGTCGACGTCGCTTATCCACCGGAGAACAAGGAGTTGCTTGCACAAATCGCGGCGAAAGGCGGTGCGGTGGTCAGTGAGTTTCCGTTGGGGACAAAACCAGACCGTCAAACCTTCCCGATGCGCAACCGCGTTATCAGCGGGTGGTCGCTCGGAGTGGTGGTGGTCGAGGCAAACGCGCGAAGCGGGGCATTGATCACGGCAAGCTTCGCGGCAGAGCAGGGGCGACAGGTGTTCGCGGTACCGGGCCGCGCGGACTCGGCGTTATCGAAAGGCTCGAACCACCTGATCAAAGACGGCGCGAAACTGACCGAGGATGTTGAAGACATTTTGTCAGAATTCGAGTATCTGTTCCCGAAGACGAACAAAACGGAACGACCGGCAGAGGCGGGGAACGGTGGGCGTGGGACAACGGGAGGGTTGAAAGTTTCGGAGACAGAACAGAAAGTTTTGACAGCGATTGGCGATGAGGAAGCGGTGATGGATGAGATTATCCGGCGGAGCGGTTTGACAACGGCGTGTGTTTCGACCACGTTGCTGGCGCTTGAGATGAAACGGATTGTGAAACAATTGCCGGGAAAAGTTTTTGCCAGATCGCTTGGCGCAAAAGATTAATCCATGGGTAAAACGCTGATAATCACCGAGAAGCCGAGTGTCGCGCAGGATATCGCGAAGGCCGTCGGCGGGTTCAAGAAGGGCAAAGAATACTACGATAGCAAGGACTACCTGCTTTCGTGGGCGGTAGGCCATTTGTTAGAACTGGCCGTGCCCGAATCCATGAAGGAGCAGGACAAGTGGACGCTGAATAAGTTGCCGATCATGCCGCCGCAATTCGACCTCGCACCTGCCGAAAAGATGGGCAACCGCATTAAGCTTCTCACGAAGCTGTTAGCCAGCAAGGAAGTCACCGACGCCATTAACGCCTGCGATGCCGGTCGCGAAGGCGAACTCATTTTCCGTTACATCTACCAATACGCGAAGTCCGACAAACCGATTCGCCGCCTTTGGCTGCAATCAATGACGACCGACGCGATTCGCGACGGTTTCGAGCGCCTGCGCAGCGATGTGGAAATGCAGCCGCTCGCTGAGGCCGCGCGCTGCCGCAATGAAGCGGATTGGCTCATCGGCATCAATGCCACCCGTGTATTCACGTTACGGCTAATCGGGGGGAAAGGCAGCACGGTCACCTCGCTTGGGCGCGTCCAGACGCCGACGCTGGCGATCATCGTGGATCGTGAGAAGAAGATTCAAGACTTCAGGGAGCGCATACTTAAAGAAGTGTTCGCTACATTTCGCCCTTCCACAGATAGTTATGTAGGTCGCTGGTTCGACGAAAATTACAAGAAGCAAGAAACTGAGATTGAGCGCACAGACAGATTACTTCGTCGGTTAAATCTAAAGCTCACGGATTGGTTCGCTAAACTTGATCCGGAATTTGGGTCGTTATGGGAAGAACATCGTGGAGTAAGTCGTCTTTGGATTTGGGAGATTGCGCTCGCTATCGAGAAGAAGTGCGTCGGGAAGCCTGGCGTTGTTGAAGTCGAAGAAAAGAAACCGACGACGCAAGCGCCACCGCAGTTGTACGATTTGACGACGCTCCAGCGCGAGGCGAACAACCGATTCAGTTTCTCCGCGCGCCGCACGCTGCAGATCGCGCAGGCGCTCTACGAAAGGCACAAGGCGATCACCTATCCGCGCACGGACTCGCGTTGTTTGCCGGAAGATTATGTGCCGACGGTGAAGAAGACGCTCAAGGCGCTTGGCGGGTCGGCGCTGGGCGCGTTTGCGGCGAAAGTGCTTGCCCAAGATTGGGTGAGACCCAACAAACGCATCTTTAACAATGTGAAAGTGAGCGATCACTTTGCGATCATTCCCACCGCCAATCCGCCGTCTGGCTTGGATGGCGATGAGCAGGTGATTTACGACATGGTCGCCAAACGTTTCATCGCGATCTTTTATCCAGCAGCGCAATTTGAGGTGACCACGCGCATTACGCGCGTCGAAGGCGAGCCGTTCAAGACTGAAGGCAAGATCATGATCGTGCCGGGCTGGCTGGAAGTGTACGGCAAGGAGACCGAGAAGAGTGGTGAGGCCACGCTACCCGCCGTCCAGCAAGGCGAGCGGGTCACCACCGAGAGCATTGAGATCAAGGAAGACAAGACCAAGCCGCCCGCGCGGTACACGGAAGCCACGATTCTAAGCGCGATGGAAGGCGCGGGTAAGCTGGTCGAAGATGAAGAGCTTGCCGAAGCGATGAAGGAACACGGTCTCGGCACGCCGGCCACGCGCGCGCAGATCATCGAGAACCTTGTCGGTGTGCGTTATCTGAACCGGCATGGCAAGGAACTGCAGCCCACATCAAAGGCGATGCAAACCATCGGCCTACTCAAGAACGTCGCGCCTGAACTCGTCAGCCCAGAACTCACGGGTGAATGGGAATACAAGCTTCGCGAGATCGAACGCAAGCAATTGAGCCGCGATAAGTTCATGAAAGAGATTCGCGACCTTACGGCGCATATTGTGAAGGAAGCGAAGGATTTTGTACCCGATGAACAGGTCGAGAGCGTCGAGCCGTTTGGCGCGTGCCCGAAGTGCGGCCAGCCGCTTCAGGAGCGGTTCAAGAGCTTTGAGTGCGGGAACGACGATTGCGATTTTGTTATTTGGAAAACGGTGGCAGGTCGCATGTTCAGCCGTGCCGAGGTTGAGACGTTGACCAAAGACCGAAAGATCGGACCGCTCGGTGGATTCCGAAGCAAGGCGAACAGGCGATTTGACGCGATCGTCAAGTTTGACAGCGAGTTCAAGGTGGAATTCGATTTCGAGGCGACTACGGCTGCCACACTGACCGACATCAAGTGTGAGAATTGCGGCAAATTTATGGCGGTGAGGTCCGGCCGGCGCGGGGAATTTCTCGCCTGCAGCGGTTATCCAGAGTGCAAAACCACGTTGAACTTCAAGCGCGACGAAGCGGGCAAGGTCGTTCCGCTTCCACGCGCGCCGCAGCCGAAGATGCCGGAGGTGGACATCAAATGCGAGAAATGCGAGAAACCGATGGTCATCCGCATGAGTCGCCGAGGACCTTTCCTCGCATGCTCGGGATATCCGAAATGTAAGAATGCCAAACCGCTCCCCGAGGAACTGAGAGCACAACTTCCCGCAGCCCCTCCCAAACCAGCTCCCGTTATGACCGACGAGAAGTGCGACAAATGCGGCGCGCCAATGGCGAAACGGCAGGGACGTTACGGCGAGTTCCTCGGTTGCTCGGCCTACCCGAAGTGCAAGAACATCAAAAAAGTTCAGTGAGCCGCCGCGTGGGCGGCGCGAGTGGCTCGCGTGCGGTCGCTGCCGATCCGCTGGTCGAGCAGTTCCTTAATTATCTCCGTGTCGAACGTGATGCTTCGCCGCTGACACTTCGCAATTACAGCGCCGACATCCATGCGTTCCGCATCTGGTTTGAGGGAAAATTCAAGCATCAGCCCGACTGGGACCGTATTGATCCATTTCACTTACGCGGTTATCTCGTTCATCTCACCGAAGCCCACTATGACCGCGCCACGATTCACCTGAAGATGTCCGCCTTGCGGAGTCTCTTCCGCTGGCTTGTCCGTGCCGGGCGCGTCAAACACAGCCCGCTCATGGGCCTCACGCTTCCCAAAAAAGCACACAAGCTGCCGAAGTTCCTGACAATCCAGCAAGTCGTTGCATTGCTGGATGCGCCGCTGGCTGCCATCCATGGGGGGTCGCGCTCCAGCACGACCGAAACGCAACGACACGGCCGCGCGGAAGCGCGGCCCTCCAATGACCTTGCCGCCTGGCGCGACAAGGCAATTCTTGAGACTTTTTACAGTGGCGGTCTGCGCATCCACGAACTCGAACAGCTCAACGATGACGACATCGATCTCCTCGGGGAAGTCGTCCGCGTCCGTGGCAAAGGCAAGAAAGAGCGGCTCGCTCCACTCGGCGGCCCAGCAGTCGAGACGCTGCAAAAGTATCTGCAATTACGCAGGCGAACTTCTCGCGGCCCGCTCTTTGTCAACAAATTCGGACGCCGCCTGTCCGCGCGCGGCGTACAACGGATGCTCAAGAAGTACTTGCTCGTTGCCGGTCTCGATCCATCACTCACACCGCATAAGCTGCGCCACAGTTTCGCCACGCACATGCTCGATGCGGGGGCCGACCTGCGCAGCGTCCAGGAACTTCTCGGTCACGCCAATCTTTCCACGACGCAGATTTACACGCACATCACTCCCGAACGCTTGAAGAAGGTTTACGACAAAGCTCATCCCCGGGCGTAAGCCTGCTTCCAAGAATCGCTTTTGGGGTTCGCTGTTTGACGCGATGGGCTCCGCCCGTTTCAAAACGAGCGGAGCGGAACCCTCACAAGTTCCGCTCCGACTGTGCAATTTCGGCGAGTGGTGAGAACGACTGATCAGAATCAGCCGCCATCATCCCACCAGCGACCGGTCTTTCCGTCCTTTTTGAGTGCCAAGTTACCCTTTCTCACGTCGCCGCTCTTAAGCTTGATCTCGTAGGGGACAAACCGCCCGGGGTAAGACTTGGGAGTGAAAGCCGTGCCAATGCTGACGATCTCGAGACCGCCAGCGATTTGCTTGGTTTGGTCGTCAACCGTAAATCTCCGGAATTTTTCAGCTTCAGTCCAGTCCTGGCGTCCAAGAGCTTCGAAATAGGCGCGGGCGGCTTGTTCTGCGGTCATGGACGCGTATTTTTCGTTGTCGGGCAACTTCTGCATTTCGTTTTGGAACCAACTCACATTGGCCGGCAACTCGAGCTGGAACACTGCCGAATCAATCGGCTGGTTATAGTCAATCTGATCAAGTTCAAAAATCAACTTGTTGCCCAATGCAGCATGAAGATAAATTTTCACTGATTCCAACAATGCGGTTTGACCATCAAAGACATATATCCGTCGCGTGTCGGCACCGTCGAAGAAACGGTTTTTGAGGTAATCGTTATCCGGCTGGCTGGATTTGGCTTCGATGGTGACGACATCTTTTATCCGTCCATCGTCCGCGCGTTTCTTCTCGCGGCTTAGTTTCCAACCTTTGGTGCGGGCGTTGTCGAGTTCGTTACTGATGGTATTGCTGAGATTAGCGACTTTTTGGAGCCAATCTGTGTCAGGCTCGGTTTTCAATGGCTCCGGCACTTTCACCGCGAGGTTGGCGGTTTTGATAAACATCACGGTGGATTGCCCGTCCATCACGGCGACGCGTCCCGGCTTTTCAATACGCCATTTGAGCTCCGGCTCGAACTGTTTCCACAATTCGATAGGACAAAACTCACTGTCGGAGTTAATAATGCCAAAGTTGTCAGCAGGAAGCGCGCGCAGTTGGCCGCGAAGGTGGATGCTGGTGAGTTTGGCCACCGCTTGGGCGCCTTTGGCCATGACCTCGGCGGCGGTGGCTTGTGTCTTGGGCGAGGCCAAGACAATGATTAGAATGATAGCTGCCGTACCGGCAGCCGTGCTCAACCCGAATCCCCAGCGATGTTTCAGTAACAGGCTCATAATTGTGTTCCTTTCCGGTTTTGTCTGTTGTTGGAGAACCCGGCGCATGACTGGTTCGACAATGGACACACCGGCGGCAGCCCGGCCGCGGGCGACCAATCGCTGTTGCAGTTTGGCAATGGCCGCGTATTCAGCGCGGCAAGATGCACACGTTTCGAGGTGTGCCTCGCATTGGAGAGATTCCTCGCGTTCGAGCAATCCTTCGATGTAGGCGACTAAATTGTCCCGGCATTCAGCGCAGTTCATGGTTGCTCCGTTTGGTAAACTGTTCGTTCCGCGCTTTCGCGGGCTTGAAGCTCCTGACGAAGCAGGGCGTAAGCTCGCGAGAGCGTTTTTGTGACCGTGCCGAGCGGCATTTTGAGTCGCTGGGCCACCTCCTGGCAGGACAGCTCTTCGTAAAACCGCAGCAGAATCACCTGACGATACGCTTCGGGTAGGACAGCGATGGCTTCATCCAATTGATATTCCGCGTGGTCGTCGGCAGGTTCGGTCATCATAACTTCTGCGACTTCGCGATCCTGTTGGCGACGCTTCAGGGAGCGGAACTGTTCTTTGGCCACCCGCCCGGCAATACCCAAGAGCCAGGAATAAAACGATTCCGGCTTCCGGAGTTTCTGCAAGGACTGAAAAGCCCGGACAAACGATTCTTGCGCCGCCTCCTCGGCTTGTGACCGATCCCCAAGTTGGCCCGTCAGGTAAGAGAACAACGGCCCTTGGTAACGGTGCACCAACAGGCGGAAATCCTCCGGATGTCCGTCGCGACAACGTTCCACGTATTCTTTGTCGGCTAGATCCATGCCATATCCTTCTCCAGCTAATCCATACCGTCATCTTATAGTGACGCACGACGCGTTTTTGCGACAAAACAATACGAACTTTCCCCTCAGCACTGGTGCGCATATGTCAGTCCGCAAAGGTGTTACGGTCGGATTTCGCGGTCTTTGCGGTTCTTTCTTCGTGCCATACATGGTGTTCCGTGCTAAATAAAAAGCGCACATGAAAGCGAAAATTATCGTTATGCCGAAGAAAACGGTGCTGGATCCGCAAGGCAAGACCGTTAAGAACGCACTGGAATCGATGGGCTTTCACAGCGTCAAGGATGTCCGTGTCGGCAAGTTTATCGAGGTGGAACTCACGGCGGACAACAAGGCGGCGCTCAAGAAGAAAATCGAC
>JBEKLX010000059.1:0-12056 GCA_050008795.1 Verrucomicrobiia bacterium
CTTAAGTTATGCGCGATTCGCGATCTGATTCAGTACCGCCGCCACCGTGAAAAACTCGTGACGAAAGAGCAGGAGATTTCGTTGCCGACGCAGTTCGGCGATTTTACGCTGCATCTGTATCGCTCGGTGATTGACGGCGAATATCACGTGGCGTTGACCTACGGCAACGTGCGCGGACGGAAGAACGTGCTGGTCCGGATGCACAGTGAGTGTTTGACCGGCGACATCTTTCGTTCGTTGCGATGTGATTGTGGCGCGCAACTGGAACAGGCGATGAAGATGATCGCGCAGGAGAAACTCGGCGCGATTGTCTATCTGCGCGGGCACGAAGGACGCGGAATAGGGCTGGCCCACAAGATTCACGCTTACAAACTTCAGGAGAAACAAGGTTTGGATACGGTGGAGGCAAACGAACGACTCGGGTTCAAGGCCGATTTGCGCGAGTACGGCGTCGGCGCGCAGATCCTTGCCGATCTCGGCTTGCGGACGATACGCATCCTGACGAACAACCCGAAAAAGGTCGTCAGCCTCGACGGATTCGGATTAAAGATCATCGAGCAGGTGCCGATTCGCATTCGGCCGAATCCGCACAACGTGAAGTACCTGACAACGAAGAAGAATAAGATGGGGCATGCGTTGTAGATGGCGGAAGTTTACCCCGAAGGATTCGGGGCAGAAGGCAAACGGGATTCTAACGGCAATGTTGCGGGCAAAGAGAACAAAGACGAGGAAGTCGGCGACAGGTTTACGCTTCGGCATCGCGGCGGCGCGGTACAACAGCGACTTAGCTGAGGCTCTAGTCGAGCATTGCATGGACACGTTGACGGCTGCGGGAGCACGGCAGCGCGATATCAAAGTGATGCGGGTGCCGGGGAGCTTCGAGATCTGCGCCGCAGCCGTGCGACTGGCGAAATCCGGGAAATTCGATTGCGTGATCGGTCTCGGTGTGATTTTGAAGGGCGAAACCATGCACGCGCAGAATATTGCCGAAGCCGTTGCGCACGGCCTGACTTGGATCGCCATCGATGCGGGTGTGCCGACCGTTTTTGGGATTGTCACTGCGAACAATCTTCAACAGGCGCGGGTGAGGTGCCTCGGCCAGAAACACAATCGCGGACGCGAAGCGGCACAGGCTGCGATCGAAATGGCGGCGTTATGGAAAAACCGTTGAAACAACCCGGTAAACGCCGGCTCGGTCGCGAGTTTGCGATTCAGTTCCTCTATCAGTACGACATGGGCGGCGGCGAACTTGAGGAGGCGTTGCAGTTGTTCTGGCTGACACAGAACGAGGTCAACGAAACGGTGCGCGCTTTCGCGACGGAACTGATTCGCGGCTGCTTTGCCAACCGCGCGGTGGTGGACGAAAAGATCCAAAAATATACCGAACACTGGGAATTGAATCGCATCGCCGCCGTGGACCGAAACATCCTCCGTCTGGCGATCTACGAGATGGTCTGCCGCGACGACATTCCGCCAGTGGTCAGCATCAACGAGGCGGTGGACATAGCGAAAAAATTCTCAACCCGCGAGTCCGGTGCGTTCGTCAATGGCATCCTCGACCGGTTGAAAGCCGACCTGCTACGGCCGGCGCGTAGCGCGGCGGGCGGATAGAATTGATGAGGTCTTAGAACGCTGCAGCGGTGGAGAAATGAAAGCAGGCGAAATGTCCAACATTCCATCGTCCTCCGCTGATTTGCATTTACACACCCGTTATTCCGATGGCGGTTGGACGCCGTCCGAATTGGTGCAGGGAGCCGCCAAGCTCGGTTTCGTGACGATTGCGGTGACCGACCACGACACGCTGGATGGTATTGCTGAATCGCTGGCTGCAGGAGTAAAACAAGGGGTCGAGGTGATCGCAGGTGTGGAGATTACCTGCAATCTCGACGGGATGGAGGCGCACCTGCTCGGCTATTTCCTCGGTGATACGTGGCAAACGCCGGCGTTGCGCGCGGTCCTCGACCGCGCTAAACAGTTACGGCTCGAACGCATCGAACAGTTTGTTGCGCGGCTGCATCAACTCGGCATGCAGTTGAGCGTTGCCGACGTGATGGCTTGCTCGGATTGCGGCACGACGGGCCGTCTCCATGTGGCGCTGGCGTTGCAACGGCGGGGCGTCGTTGCCAATGTGGAGGAAGCATTCACACGCTTTCTTCGTCGTGGCCGTCCCGCGTTCGTGGATCGGCCGCGGATCGATCTCGCCGTGGCCATCGGCCATATTGAGAGCGCCGGTGGCGTCGCCGTTCTGGCGCATCCGGGATTGCTGAACCGGGACGACCAAATCGAAGAATTAGCCACGCTTGGTTTGGACGGACTGGAGGTGTGGCATCCACGGCATTCGCCTGCGCAGACCAGTCGGTACCTGAAGATGACCGAACACCTTGGCCTGCTGGCGACTGGCGGCAGCGACAGCCACGGCCCCATGCGTGACGAATTCGTGTTCGGTTCCGTGCGGCTGCCGCAGGAACGGGTTGAGGCGCTCAAAAGGCGCGCGACCGATTCCGCGAAGACACGACGATGAACTTGTTTCAGAAATTCCGTGATGGGCTTGGAAAAACCTCCGCGAAGCTGGCGGCGGAGATCAAGCGGATCGTCGCCAGCGCGCCGCAACTCGATGAAGACGCGTTCGAAGAACTTGAGGCGGCGCTGATAGGTACCGACATCGGCGTGACCACGGCGTTACGCATTGTCGAGCAAGTCAAAGAAAGCAGTCGCGAATCCGGGAACGTCGATGTTTTCGCCATTGCCCGCGCCGAGATCGAGCGCGAACTCTCAATCCCCTTGGTTGGTGGCGCAGGCGTCACTGCCTGCGGATTATCCAAAGCGTCACAACCCCCGACGGTCGTGCTGCTGGTAGGCGTTAACGGCACTGGCAAAACCACCTCGACGGCAAAGCTGGCGCACTATCTGAAAGGGCAGGGGAACACCGTGTTGCTCGCAGCCTGCGACACCTTCCGCGCCGCGGCGATCGAGCAACTGAAGATTTGGGGTGACCGCGTAGGCTGCGATGTAATTGCTGGACAATACGGCGCTGACTCGGCGGCCGTTGCGTTCGATGCACTGGAAGCGGCGATGAAACGCGGGGTTGATTATCTGTTGATCGATACCGCGGGACGGCTGCACACGAAGAAGAACCTGATGGAAGAAATAAAAAAGATGCACCGCTCGCTCCAAAAGCGTCTCCCGACCGCACCGCACGAAGTTCTACTGGTTCTCGACGCGACAACCGGGAGTAACGCGCTCGTCCAGGCGCGCGAATTCCATCAGGCACTCGGGGTGACGGGACTTGTCGTCAATAAACTCGACGGCACATCCAAAGGCGGCATCGTCGTGGCCATCGCCCGCGAACTGAGAATCCCAATCAAATTCATCGGCCTCGGCGAGCAGATGGACGGTTTACAGCCATTCGATCCCCAGCAATTTGCCGAAGCATTGTTTGGAGAGGCGACTGGTTAACCTCTATTCGAGGATGTAACCTTCTTCGCCGTGCTCGTTGATGTCGAGGCCTTGACGCTCCGCGTCGGGCGTCGGACGCAGGCCGATGGCGAATTTGATTGCAAACGCAATGATGGCCGTGCCGCCCACGGCTAGCACAAAAGTAATCCCTATCGCGGCGAGCTGATGCAGCCACAGTGTGTGCCCCACGATGTTTTTCAGGTTTGTGGAGAGATTCGGGTTCGCCTCGGTCGTTGCGAGAAATCCCGTCAGCAAGGTGCCAATCGTGCCGCCGACGGCGTGCACGCCAAACGTGTCGAGGGAATCATCATAGCCAAACCAGGCTTTGAGCTTGCTGCACGCGAAGAACGTGGCGATGCCCGCGATCAGACCGATCAGAACCGCGCCGTTGGCGGTCACAAATCCGCTGGCGGGCGTGATCGTCGCCAAACCGGCCACGGCACCCGAGCACATGCCGAGCACGCTCGGTTTGCCTCTCAGCATGCGTTCGAGAAAACCCCATGTGCACAAACCCACCACGGCGGCGAGCGTGGTGCTGACGAACGCGTTTGCAGAAACCATATCAGCCGCCACGGCACTGCCGGCGTTGAACCCGTACCAGCCAACCCAGAGCATACCGGTGCCGACCATGCACAAGACCATGCTGTGCGGCGGCATGATCTCTTTGCCAAACCCCACCCGTTTACCGAGTATGAGGCACAATACCAGCGCCGACCACCCCGACGACATGTGCACCACCATGCCACCGGCAAAATCGATGGACTTGATTGCGGCGTGCGGGTTGCCGATACCGTTCATCAGTCCGTCCACGCCCCAGATCATGTGGCACAAGGGGAAGTAAACGACCAACATCCAGATCGCACTAAACGCCATGACCGCGCTGAATTTGATTCGCTCGGCAACGGCACCGAAGATCAACGCCGGGGTGATGATGGCAAACATCATCTGGTACATCGCAAATACGTTGTGCGAAACCCAGTTGGCGTAATCCGTATTCGGCATCCCGTTGACACCCAGCAGAAAAGCGTATTTGAGTCCGCCGAGAAATGGTGTGCCCGGAGCGAACGCCAGACTGTAGCCAAATGCCCACCACATCATGGCGACGACACCGGTCAGACCGAGACATTGACCAAGCACCGAGAGCACGTTCTTCTTCCGCACCAGTCCGCCGTAGAACAATGCCAACCCTGGCAGGGTCATGAACAGCACGAGGGCTGTCGATATCATCATCCAGCCGTTGTGCCCGGGACCGGGGCCGGCGACCTTCGAGGCCGTCGAGACTCGCGTGCCATTGTTCATGTACGCCTCGATGTCGGCCACGCGCTGTTCCAGCGTCGGCTCGGCAGACGCAGTAATTGCCGCGCTTGCGGGCACAGGACAAAGCCACACACCCGCGACTGACAGAAGTATCCCGACGAACACCGCCACGATTCTTCGGTTCATGAAAGAGGATCTCCGTGATAAAATTTTCATCCCGCCGACACTATTGAGAGACGAACCCATATCCGGTAGGCAATGATTGTGCCAAACGATAGCATGAAATGCGCAATCGCTGGTTTCGCAAGGAGTTATGGCTTTCGCGGGATAAAAAAATCACGCTCCGGTCAGTTGGTTCTTGACCAGAGTGGTCACATCTCGCCACCAAACCACAGGTGGCAAGCTATGTCCGCGCTAACTTAAATTGTCGCTCTACACCGCCGTGCTGCCACGTTCGCCGGTCCGGATACGGATGGCGTCTTCGACGGGCATGACGAAAATTTTGCCGTCGCCGATCTTGCCGGTGCCCGCCGTCTTAATAATTACTTTGACCGCGGCATCCAACTTCTCGTCGGCCAGAACGATCTCCAGTTTCATCTTTGGCAGGAAATCCACCACGTACTCGCTGCCACGGTAGATTTCGGTCTTCCCTTTCTGGCGACCGAAGCCTTTGACTTCGGTGACAGTCATTCCCTCCACGCCGATCTCGGCCAACGCTTCTTTCACTTCTTCGAGTTTGAACGGTTTGATGATCGCTTCAATTTTTTTCATGACCGAACAACTCCTATTCGAGGATGTAGCCTTCCTCACCGTGTTCGTTGATATCGAGGCCTTGTCGCTCGACGTCTGGCGCCGGTCGCAGACCAATCGCGAATTTGACCACGAATGCGATAACCGTCGTACCGATGACGGCCAGGCACAAAGTCAAGCCGATCGCTTTGAGCTGTTCCCACACCAGCGGCTGGAACAAGGAATCCATGACCTGGCCTTTGAGGTTTGTTGCGAGGTTCGGGTTTGCCACATTCCTAGCCAGAACGCCCGTGAGAAACGCGCCAAGCGTACCGCCGATGGCGTGCACGCCGAACGTGTCGAGCGCGTCATCGTAGCCCAACCACCCTTTCAATTTCACAACGGCGAAGAACGGCACCAGACCGGCGAACAACCCGATAATCACCGCGCCACTTGCCGTGACGAAACCCGCGGCGGGCGTGATCACCACCAACCCCGCCACAACACCGGAGCAGAACCCAAGGATGCTGGCCTTGCCGCGCAATACGAGTTCGGCAAGCGCCCATGTCGCGGAGGCAACCGCAGCGGCGATGGTCGTGGTCATGAACGCGTTGCCCGCAATCCCATCGGCCCCAAGCGCGCTGCCGGCGTTGAACCCATACCAACCGACCCACAACATGCCTGTGCCGACCATGCAAAGCACCATGTTATGCGGCGGCATGATCTCTTTGCCGAACCCAAGTCGCTTGCCAAGAATCATGCAGAGGATTAATGCCGACCAGCCCGATGACATGTGCACCACCGTGCCGCCTGCGAAATCGATGGCCTTGATCTTCGCGTTAGCGTTCCACACGCCGTTCATCCAACCGTCAATGCCCCAAACCATGTGCGCCAGCGGGAAATAGATCACGAACATCCACAGCGTCACGAATGCCAGAATTGCGACAAACTTCATGCGTTCCGCGATGGCGCCGATGATCAACGCCGGCGTGATGATGGCAAACATCAGTTGGTACATGGAGAACACGTTGTGCGAAACCCAGTAGGCATAGTCGGTGTTCGGAGCGCCATCCACGCCACTCAGAAAAGCGTACTTCAACCCGCCGAGAAATGGCGTGCCTGGCGCGAACGCGAAACTGTATCCGACCGCCCACCACAACACTGTTACCAATCCAGCGATGCCGAGACATTGCGCGAGCACGGACAACACGTTCTTGCGCCGCACGAGACCGCCGTAAAACAGCGCTAGGCCGGGCAGTGTCATAAACAACACCAGCGCCGACGAAGTCATCATCCAAGCGTTATGACCGGGACCGGGTCCGGCGATCTTCGTGGTCACTTTCGCATCGGCGGCATTTGCGCCGCGCGCTGTGTTGTTGACGTATGCCTCAAGGTCGGCGACGCGCTGCTCCATCGTCGGTTCCGACGGTGGCGATGTAGTCGCTGCATTCGCCTGGAGCGGTGCAAACGCGCACACGGCGCCACACAACAGCGCCGCCAGCGCGAGCACTCCGATTCGTAGCCTCGGTTCCACCAGTTTCATTTAATTCTCCTTTCAGTTATACAGACGAATATGCGATTCAAAATCCGTGTCCACAGTAGAGGCAGCGCGCGTGCCAACCGAACCGCATTTGCCGCAACCCACTTGTCGGCAAGTAGTTGCGTTCTCATGCCCACATCGAAGGGATGTTTTCATCGCCGTCTTTTCGCCAGCGTGGTCAATTCGCGACAGTGCCCAGCGTCTGCATATCTCAGAACGTCAGCGTGACTCCGACGTTTCCAATCACTTCATTCTGCTGGTTGATCTCATGTAGCGAATCAAGCGCGATCGAGTACTGCACACCAGTATGCAACTGGACGTTCTTGGTAACTTGCCAGCCGGCGCTCAATCCCAACAGTACGTCGTTCCAGTTCACGTCCGCTCTCGTTTGCTGTGAGTTGTAGCCAAAATCTATGCCTAGGGCCGCCGACGGCGTGATGGTGAGCGTCATTGGATCCTTCAGCCCGACCGTCTTGGTCAGGTCGAAATTGTGGCTGATGCCAAGGGTGCCGTAGCCGCCACCGAGTTTGTCCACGTCCCAGTTGATCGTCATTTTCGGATTCAACAACGGATAGTCATACGTTGCTACGCCGTATAGGTCCCAAGTATCGATGCCGGACTGGCCGCGCGGGTAGCTGTAATACAACCCGCCGGCGGTCAAGCCGAACTTGCCGAACGCATGTGTGTAATCCAGCGAGTAATCGTGCTCGGTGTACCAACTATTTCCCGGCGCTTTATAATCACTGTAGTAGCCAACAAATGTGGCCGTGAAATCTTTCCACCCGGCCAACATGTGCGGCTCGATTAACGGCTGATGCCGCGACACGTCCACCCCGCGAAAGACGTACTCGCTGAAGTAGTCAAAGCCCACTTCCGCCTTCCAATCTTTCTGGGGCGCGGGTATTCCCACGGCAACCGGCGTCACGACATTGGTGCTGGAGGACACCGCCACTTCATCGGCGCGCGCCACCGTTCCCATCAGCAACCCACACAACAATCCGACGACAATCTTTTGCATTCCTTCTCCCGTAATCGTTCGTTTCGATTTCGCGTTGGAGATGCGTTGCCCATTGGCATGTCCCATGCCAAAAAATGTCAGTATTGCCGCAACCACAGCGGCGGCAGTGAGTTACGGATTAGTGGGTTGCGATTGTCGGTGGAACTGTTGCGCACGTCGTTAGCCAGTGTGGTTAAATCCCGCCACGCGACCGATTCTTACGGTCGAGCAGGGAATTCTACAAAAGACACTCCTTACCGGTTCGAGCGAAAGACGGCCACGGTGACCACTGGGATGATAATGGCCAATGCAATCGACACGCCACTACGCTTTCGAGACGGCGACGGCGTGTTGCTTACTACATGCCGTACACGAGGATTTTGAAGGAGCCGGGAATCATCCGCGGACGTACACGACCACCGGCGGGCTGACCGGCAGGCGGCTCCGCTGGTGTCTCAAACTTGGCTGCGCCCAGGTAAATCTTGTGTGTTTTCGGGT
Organism: Verrucomicrobiia bacterium; assembly: GCA_050008795.1. Taxonomy (GTDB): domain Bacteria; phylum Verrucomicrobiota; class Verrucomicrobiia; order Palsa-1439; family Palsa-1439; genus CAIKBP01. The sequence continues at coordinate 8,478 of JBEKLX010000059.1, forward strand.
CGAGCGTCATCGTGCGCGAGCCTTGCGCGGTTGTAAGCGTCTGTACCACGGTGAACTTGTCGGGTGCATCCTCGTGGGCAATGGTCACCGTCCCGTTGCGACACGAGGCGAAAGCGTACTGCGTCCCCGGATCAAACGCATTCGCATCCACTCCATCGCCGATGGGCACGGAAGCGACGACTTTGCCGGTTTCGCTATCCATCATTACCATCAACTTGTTGCCGCAACCAAGGAACAGCCGATGATGCGCCACGTCAAATGCCATGCCCGAAGCGCCTTCGCCGGGCGCGATCGGCCAACGGTTCACCACTTGATGCGTTTTGGTGTCAATCGCGACGACTTCGTTTTTGTCTTCGATGTTGTTATAGACGCGCCCCGCCTTCGTGTCGGCAACAGCAAACTCCGGCCGGCCTCCCACCGGAATGGTGGCGACAACCTTGCCCGCTTTTGCATCGATCACCGTCGCGGATTGGCCGCGTCCGTTGAACATATAGACTTCCTGTCGCCCCGGCTCGTAAAGCATCGCATCTGGATTTTGACCCGTGTCCACCTGCGACAGCGTGTTCAGCGTCTTCAGATCAACGATGCTCGCCGTATTTGAGCGACCGTTGCTGGTAAACCCGCGGTATAGGTCGGGCGCGACCGCAAGACCGTGGACGCCCGGGGTATTGGCGATCTCGCCGCAAACCACTTCCTTGTCGATATCAATGACCACCACCTTTGTGGAATGGCTGACGTACAGGCGGCGACCGGCTTCGTCAACCGACAGGTAATCCCATCCGCCGTCGCCGCCGACCGGGATTTCCTTCAAAAAATGATACGGACCGTCCGCCCCGTAAATCGGAGCCGATACAATGCCCACGATGCCGAATGCAATCGCACCGATGAACTGCAAATGTTTTGTCTTCATATGTCCATTAGATCTCCAGTCAAGGTTCGGCCGAAAGGTAAGCTTCGGAATGCCTCTCACTCAAGATGAAAAGCACGGCTCGATAACGCTTGGCCTTCGGGCAAAAATACATATTGAACCATAATGTTCCGATAACTTGTCTTAAGGGAAGATGAGCGCCGTTGGTCGGGAGACCACCTTGCAGGTTGGCATATGCCGCCCGCAGGCCACGCCGCCGTTAGGCGGCCAACACACAAATCAGGAAAGGAGACACGAACATGCAGAATAAGATCAACCGGTCCATTATGACCACGATACTCGCCGTCGGGGTGGCGGCTCTTGCCACCGCTTGCGCATCGACCAAATGTGAGAAAGGTCAAAAAGGGGAAACAGAAGCTCAGCGCGTTTCGCTGGCAGACCTGCCGGGCCCGGTACGCGCCACCGTGGATAAGGTTACCTCCGACGGGAAGGTCAAAATGATCGACAAAGAAATGGAGAAGGGGAAGGTTGTTTATGACGTCGAGGCAATGGTCAGCGGCAAACATATGGAATTCTTGATTGCCGCCGATGGCACGGTTTTGGGCACGGAGACAAGTATCGAGTACAACGAGTTGCCGGATGCGGTTCGTGCGGCGGCAGAAAAATATTTTGGCAGCGCAACCGGTCTGGAAGCCACGAAGGGCGTGGAAGAGGGCGTGACGTCCTACGAAATCGAAGGACGGAAGAATGGAAAGAAAGTCACAGCCGAGTTCGATCCTTCGGGCAAATTGGGCGGGCAAGAATAGCAGGCGGACGAACTCCAACTTGTTGTGGGGCGGGAATTCGGGAACGCTTGCGTGTTCCCGAATCCGCCCTTATTCTGCCGGCAGAACCAGCGCCATGAGAGTGCTCCTGATCGAAGATTCCAAGTTGTTGCAACGTTCGGTGGGAACGGCTTTGAAGAAGGCCGGCTACGCCGTTGACGTCACCGGCGACGGCAAGGAAGGGCTTTGGTACGCGGAATCGAACCAGTATGACGTCATCATTCTCGATCTGATGTTGCCGGGACTGGATGGCTTGACGATTCTGAAACAGTTGCGCCGGGAGGGACGGGCAACGCAGGTCCTCATACTCACTGCGAAGGACACCGTGGAAGACCGCGTGCGCGGCTTGCAGACCGGCGCCGATGATTATCTGATCAAACCATTCGCTTTAGAAGAATTGCTGGCCCGTGTCCAGGCGCTCTGTCGGCGGCATTACATCCAGAAGAGTCCGCGCCTTGTCGTGCAGGATTTGGAAATCGACACCGCCGCCCGGACGGTTACGCGCGCTGATCGTGTCATTCATCTGACGCCGCGAGAATATCGCCTGCTGGAATACATGGCGCGGCGGCCCGGCGAGGTCGTCTCCCGCGCCGACATCTGGGCGCACATCTATGACGAACGCACCGAGCCTCTCAGCAACACCGTGGACTCCGCCATCTGCGTTCTGCGCAGCAAGATCGAACTGCCCGGCACCGCACCGTTGCTGCAAACCCGTCGCGGCTTGGGTTATGTTCTGGGCGGCGAACCCGCATGAAATCCATCCGTCGCCAACTGTTGATGAGGTTGCTGCTGGGCTTGCTCTTGCTGCTCGGTGTAGCGGGTACAGCGCTGTTCTTCCGTACGCGCGCCATCCTGCAAGCCGACTTCGATGCCGCGTTGCGTGCAAAGGCGCTGGCGCTCGTCTCACTGACAAAACCGGAACAGGGACAGGTGGAAATGGATTTCGCCGGCGAATTCATGACAGAGTTTGAACGACGGTCCAAACCGGAATACTTTCAGGCTTGGCTTCCTGACGGTACGACTCTGGAGCGATCACCATCATTGGCTGGGGCCGAGCTGCCTCGACGCGCAGGTTCGCTCGCGCGACCGGTATTTTGGAATTTGAAATTGCCCGATGGCCGTGCAGGCCGCGCTATCGGCCTCCGGTTTATCGTCGAACCGGAAGAAGAACACACCGACTCGTACGTGCCACAAACACGACCGGAGGTAACCTTGGTTTTGGCGCGAGATCGAATTGCGCTGAACCGCACGCTGGCGGGATTCCAACTCGCTCTGGCGCTCGTAGGTGTGCTATCGCTGGCCGCAACGGCCCTCATCATCAGGGTCGTGGTTCGGCAAGGGCTTGCTCCGTTGGCGCGCGTTGGCGAACAGGCCGCCGCCATTGACGCCGCCTCGTTGCACACGCGATTCCTCACCGAATCACTGCCGCGCGAACTGCGCCCAATCAGCCAGCGCCTCAACGATCTATTGGCGCGGTTGGAGCAATCCTTCGAACGGGAACGGCAGTTCACAGCCGATGCCGCCCACGAACTGCGCACGCCAATCGCCGAGCTGCGCACGTTGGCCGAGGTTGCCCTAAAATGGCCGGAAGGCACGGATGCTACGAACCAGTCGTTCCGTGACGCGCTCGAGATTGCCAAAAAAATGGAGGCCATTGCGACCGGACTCCTCAGCTTGGCTCGATACGAGGCAGGCAAACAAACGCTCGAGCGCGAACCGGTCGCCGTTAGGGAGTTGGTTGATGAGATTTGGCGTCCATTGGCTGCCCAAGCCGGTCGCCGACAACTCCGCGTATCTTTCGAGATTCCTCCGAACATCCGTCTCGCCACCGACCGCGCATTGTTTAGCCTGGTTCTCGCCAACCTCTTCTCCAACGCGGTCGAATAC
>JBEKLX010000006.1:0-35711 GCA_050008795.1 Verrucomicrobiia bacterium
AACACCTTCACTCGCAGATCCATTATCACCCGAAGCCCGACCCAGAGCATCAGGTAATTGTTGAGATAATCGGCAATGCCATTGATCAGCATCACCAACGGCAACACCATCGCCACCGACAGGAGTTCCTTCCAGTCGAACACGGCCGCGGCCGTGCCCGGTTCCATCACTGCCGTCCACAAGTTTTTGACGATAAACGGCGCAGCGCCTACGGTGCAGCCGTATAGAATGCCGAAAACCAGCGCGCCGGCCAGCCGCACGCGGTACGGCTTGACCAGCGGAGCCAGTCGCCGGTAGAGGATACGAATCTGTTCAAACCACGCCATTACCGGAGCATCGTATAACATCCCCGATGCCCCTGCAAATGCCAATATTCATGGGAATTTATCTCTCGCAGAGACACAGAGATCGACAAGAAAAGTGGGCATGAAACCGGTTTCTCCTTTGTGGCCTCTGCGGCTCTGCGTGAGACCTTCGGCTGGAATGACGCCAACGACGTTCAGGCGGGCCTTCACCGCGCCGAAGTGGCTACGGCCACGCAGGCGGGAGCTCAGGCAAACTACGGACAGGGCTGGGTTCCGGCCCCGGTCGGATTTTGCGGAAACATCTGGTCTTCACGCGAGCCTGCATTCCAAGTGCTGCTCAGCCCTTGCAGCCATTCGACGTGACCGTCAAGAAAGAGAAAGTTACCTGCCAGGACATCGCTATTTTCATGCTTCGAACTGGGCGGATAATGCGACGAACCCATGACATAGGGATCAGATGGACTTGTGATGAAACCTACCGTGCCAACTCCATCAACTCCTTTTTCCAAGGTCTGCATAATCGTCATAATCGTATCGCTATAAAGCTCCCCGACGATTACGACTGCGCTGTTCGTCAGGTACGGGCACGTCAGACGCGATCCGGCAATCCATAAGTCAGAAGGATTCCCCGATTTTCCAACAACGATCGCATAAGAAAGCGGCGAGATCCGATCGAGAAATGCGGGAGGCGTGCCATTTACTGGTACTCGTCTGTCAGAGGGACACTGGAAGATTTTCCGCGTGGCGTAGTCGCCCTTGATCAGTGCGGTGTACCAAGGGCTTGTGCCATCCCTCCAGCGCGGAGCGGGATCAGTGGCAGCTTTGTTATTCATCGCCGACGGTGTATGATTTTCGTTGTCGCTCGCAAACGCCATGATCGCGATGCCGATCTGCCGAAGATTGCTCGCGCACCCTATACGCCGGGCTCTCTCTTTCGCGGTAGAAAGCACTGGCAATATCAGGCCCGCAAGAATGGCGATGACGGCGATGGTGGTCAGCATTTCGATCAGGGTAAATCCAAGCATGAATCGCGATGGTGTGCGCAGAATTTTGAAGGTTCGCATAATAAATTTCCCCTACGTCTAGGTACTTCCGCAAACATCGTTCGTCAAGGAACATTGTAGGACGAGAAGAATGTCTCTCACAGAGACGCAGAGAGCGCAGGGGTTTGCCACCACGTATCACGTGGCAAGCGTTTCACGTGGATGCCAAGACGAACCGGTCACAACTCGATGGCGTAGGCAAGCGATTGTTTAAGCTTGTCGAGTGCGTCCGGCGACAACGAGCCGAGTTTGCGTTCGAGCCGCGCCAGAGGGAGGGAACCGATACCCTGCACGTTGGCAATTGAGGACTCTTGCAGAAATGCCAGCTTGCCGAGTTCGATTTCGTAGCGGCTGCCACGGTTCTGTGTAGTCAGTGGAATGTAAATCACCAAGGCGCGGGGAGCTTGGGGATCATCGCGAGAGAGAATTACGACCGGTCGCGTCTTGGCCGAGAGACCAAGGTCGGCTAGCCAGACATCACCTGGTTTTGGGTTCATCGAGGATGTCGAGGACTTCCTGCTCGATCTTGCGAGAGCGCGACATGTCCAGCGTGTCGGCGTCAGCAGATACGATGATCTCCTCGACGCGCTGTTCCACCTCGCGGGCGGTGTTCGGTTGCCACTGCCGCAGCTTCTTGTCTAGTTTTTCTGCCAAGGCCGTCATCGCAAGGAAACACTAACCGAAACCGGTGGGTGCGTCAAGTTTGCCTCGTAGTGGAAGGAATCTCTCGCAGAGCGTACAGAGGTTTACCACGTTACACGTGGCCGCAGGGGCAAATCGAAGCTGCACTGAATCGTCCTCTCAACGATTCAGCGCAGAGCCTCCGTGACTCTGTGATCTCTGCGTGAAATGCCGTTTCCGTGTGCCCCGTGGTGGAGGGGATTTCTCACAGAGACACGGAGAGCGCAGAGGACGAAAAACTTGACGCTGCGGTGCGGCTGCCGTACAAGAGGCAGGACAAGCTGGAAACCGGGGCGGCAGGCAAGCATTTTCACCACGAAAGCCGAGTCCGACGAGACGCCGCTGTCGTCTGCGGCAAACACGAAGTTTACCCCGAATCCAATTCGGGGCGCACGAAGAAGAGCGAAGCTGAGTCAGACGAGACGCCAGTGTTGTATCTGGCAACAGCACAAAAAGGCCCAAAACTCAGTTTAGGTATTGACAATGTCCATACAATGTGTGATGTTTTGGCAGTGAAGAGGGGAAAGATATGACGGCAGGAGTCAGGAGTCAGGAGACAGGAGTCAGAAGCTTGCCACGTTTCACGTGGTCAAGAGCCGCTTCGCGCTCTCCGTTCTGCTGCTGGTCGTTATATTCGCGATCCGCGATTCGCGATCCTGCCCGCAATGCTACGCATGGCGTTGCAGGCGGGCCACGATCCACGATAGCCTTCACCCTCATCGAGTTATTGACGGTGCTCGCCATTATCATGGTGCTGGCGGGGCTAATCGTCGCTGGATCGAAGTATGCGATGACCAAGGCGGGCCGGTCGCGCGCCGAAGCCGAAATCGCCGCCATGGAGAATGCGCTCGAAAACTACAAAAACGATTACGGAGTTTATCCACCCAGCACCACCACGCGCTTTACCTCGCCTGTGTGGGGAGCTGCAGGATCGGCGGAAATCAAGAATTCCAACGCATTGTACGCCGCCCTAACCGGGGGAACCAAGGTATACATGACATTCAAACCTAATCAAATTATAAAGGACCCAACCTTAAGCATCTACTATATCGTGGATCCGTTTGGCAGCCCTTACAACTACTACTGCGTCTCCGGCGGAACGGGACAGAAGAACCCAGTGACATTCGATTTGTGGTCCTACGGACCAGACGGCATGCATGGTAACAATGGCACAGTTGACTACGAACTAGATAACATCACCAATTGGAAACAATAATCAGGAGATACAATGAAAACATCTTCAGCCACTAAGCACACCCTTGCCCGCCAACGCTCTTTAGGTGGGCTTGTCCGCCGTAGTCCCGCCTTGCGGGACGAAGGTGGATTCACCATGCTCGAGATGCTCACCGTCATTGCCGTCATCGGAATTCTGGCCGGGTTGCTTCTGCCGACTTTGGGCAAGGCGCGCGAGAAGGCAAAAATCGCGAAGGCGCAAACTGCGATTAACGGCTTGGCGGGGGCATTCAGAGCCTATTACACCGAATACGGCAAATGGCCCATTACGTATTCGGGGACAGGTCCGTTCTTGTACGACGATTTCGTCGTTGACAAGGTCATGGTGGCGCTTCTTTCCGGAGATGACGTCGGCGGCGCCGGCCCCATTTATACTTCAGCACAAAAAGCCACAATTGACACACCACCGCCGGGCGGCGCGTATAGTACGTTAGGCACCACCACCATTCAGGGCAACCCACGCAAGATCGTCTTTCTGGAGTTCAAGAATGCCGACATAGATAGCTTATCCACCAGCACTACATACGGATCACTTCTTGACCCGTGGTTAAAACCCTATCACTTCCGCCTCGATGTCAACTATCAAAACCAGATTCAGTATCCGTTCTCCGTGACGCCGTACTTGATGCCGGGGGTGGGGGTCTTGGTCTGGTCGCTTGGCCCTGACGGGTACTATGACCAAAACGATAATATCGGAACCCCGCCGCCGCTGGTGGTCGTGCCGTCGGCCTTAAACGTCGACAACGTAGTAAGCTGGTAACTCTGCATGATGCAGCCGCGAACATATGGACTTGCCCCGCGTGGTGCAGAACCACACGCGGGATTTACCCTGTTTGAGATGCTGACGGTGCTCGTGATTATGGGCATCATCATGGGTATCGGAATTCCTGCGGTCACCAATCTGATGAAATCCAGTGGCTTGAGCGCGGCGACGCGTCAGGTTCATAATGCACTAAATTTCGCGCGTCAGTACGCTATTACCCAACGCACCAACACGCGTGTTATCTTCCCGTACAAGGGAACAGTAGGTACAACCGGCACCAATCTTGCCCCATGGTATCAGAGCTACGCCGTGGTCGCTATCGGGTCGACAACCAACTACCTCTCCAAGTGGGAACATCTGCCCGTTGGCACTGTATTCATGGACAAGAATGTAGCCTTGGGAACGCCTCCTTGCTTGGACAATCTCGGAACAGCTAGCTTACCCTTCCCGTCCATCAATTCCGGCGGTTTTGCCACTCTGTCTTATATTGAGTTTACACCGACCGGCGCCGCCAGCCAAGCGGGCGCCTTCACGATCACTGAAGGCTTCATGAACGGCAGTGCGGTGACGCCGACCTCTAAGACCAGCACCAGTTTAGTTAACGCAGCAGTCGTCGCCGTTGACAACGTGATAGGGCGCATCAAGGTGACGCGGCCATGAAACGCTTCATAAACAACTTCCGATCCCGTCGTCTTCTAGCTTCTCCCCGCTGCGACGCCCCCGTCCGCCATAGTCTCGCCTTGCGGGACGAAGGTGGGTTCACCCTCATCGAAGTCATGATTGCAGTTGCTGTTGTGACTATGGGGATCGTTGCCGTCCTCGGCCTGATCCCGGTCAGCCTGAAATCCGCGCGCGACGCGAAAGACAACACCCTGGCTGCGATAATCGTGCAGGACGTCTTCACTATTGTCCGCTCGAGGTTCAGGACGTACAACGATGCAACTCTGCCGAATATCCCGGAGACAGTTTATTTTGACAGCGACAGCAACCCAGTCGGTGCGGCAGGCGTCAATTCCTACTTCCAAGTCAATCTGACCTACCAGCAAACGATCCCCGGTTTGGATTTGTACCGTGTGACAGCGGTGGTGACGTGGCCGGCGCACAGCCTAGTGACAGCGTCAACGCTGCCCGGCAACACATTTGTCACGGAGGTCGCCAAGCTCAGACCATGATTATGAACCCATTTCTTCAGCGCAACCGATGCCGCTCGAAGGCAGGCTTCACCTTGCTGGAGTTGATGACGGCGCTTGCGATCACCAGTATGCTGGTGGTGATGTTGTTCGCGGCCTTGAATCAGGCGAGCCGGGCTTGGAATACAGCAGATAAACGGGTGGAGACGTTCCAAACCGGCCGCGCCATCCTCGATTTGATGGCCCGCGATCTTGCGCAAACATATGTCGGTGTTCATCCCAATGTTTCTTTCACTGCGGCCATCAGTGCGCCCCTCACAACAAACTCTTTCAGCGCCACGATTGGGACGAACGGGGCTGTTTCTGACATCTGCGATGTTACTTATGAGTTCAACTCGACGGCGCACACCCTAACCCGTCTCAGTTGCCCTTGGACTTCGTCTTCTTCGTCTTGTTCCTTCACCGACCTCGCCGACACCGGCACTGTGCTGAACTGTAGTTTTACGTATTACACGAACGCCTTTTCCACCGGTACCACAACCTACGACAGTGCTGCATACGGCGGGCAGCCTCCAGCCGCTGTGCAGATTTCGCTCGATCTGCTGGATGCGAAGTCGGCGGCGGCCTTTGCCGCCGGCGGCACCGGCATCACCAATGCCAATCTCCGCAACTTCTCAACCATTGTTTACATCCCAAGCGGTGTCCGATGAAAAAGCCAGAGGATAGAAATCAGGAGTCAGGACGTGAGTCCCCGCGTGGTGAAAGCCACACGCGGGGCCAACGTCCCGCTCACGCGGAAGACAGAAGATTCACCCCGAAAGCTTTCGGGGCAGGAGAGTCAGGACTCAGAAGCGCTCTTCACTCTTCTCCCATCTCTCATCGGGCTTTCTCCGACCGCGGCATAGCGCTAGTGCTGACACTTGGCATTCTGGCCATCGTGACACTCTTGGTGGTGGCTTTCGCCGTCAGCATGCGGGTGGACATGATGGCGTCCCGCAATTTCAACGACGCGATTCGCGCCCGCCAAATCGCCGATGCCGGCGTAGCCGATGCCATCGCCATTCTTCGGACTAATACGCCCAACCTTGGCGTATCCAGTTACTATGTGACGCAACCCGGCTTCGCGGTCAGCGTTCCGTATCCTACTGGTGTCGATGGATGGCTCTTTTCGCTCGGCTCCAGCTTCCAGCACACGAACATCAACTGTGATGGGAGCATTGACTCAGGCGGCGCAAACATACAGGTCGATTGGATACCGATCATCGTCACGAACGCGGCGGCTAATTCCACAAACTTGGTGGGTCGGTTTTGCTACTGGGTGGACGACGAAGCCAGCAAGATCAACATCAATACGGCCAACCAGCGCGTGAACCTCTTGAGCCCGACGCCTGCGGACATCGATCTGACGGCATTAGGGATTCCAGTGGGCGACGCCAACGCCTCACACACTTTTGCAGGCACCTATGGTTTTGCCACGCCCGCTTCCTGGCCGCTGGCGGGGGCGGGCATTAATTTCGCCACATACGCCAACAACAAGTTTTACCTCACGGCCTACGGCGTGGATATCAATCTCACGCCGTGGGGTATTGCGCGGATTAACCTGAATAATTATACAAACGCAATCTATTATCTCATGCCTAATCAAAGGCTCATCGCCGTCAACCAAATGGCCGGTGTGCTTGGGCATGCTAACATGGCAAACTGGTTCGGAACCGGCCAGACATTTGCCAACAAGTACGGGAGCGCTCAGCAGATCGCCGCGAATATTCTCGATTTCATCACCACGAATAATGTTCCGACGGACTTCGTAGGTGCCGCGGTACCCAACCCGATATCGCTCGCCGTTCCTGCGTTCCTTGGCCTCAAGGCCACGCCTTACCTCAGCGAGCTCCTAAACTCCAATGTGTTAGCTGTTACTGAAGGTGCGCCAACCGCCACCCAGCGCACAATCAGCTTGGATGTCTATACGCAGGTGGAGTTGTGGAACATGTACACAAACAGTTGGACTATTCCCGCGAACACAGAGGTTTTTCTTTCGAATATTCCGCCGGTGATGCTGGTGAACAGCAACGTCGATACGGGTGCTGTTTCCACAAACTTTGCAACGCTGTCACCATTTACCATAAGCATTACGGCCGGCACCTTTAACGGCGGGCCGGCGGCGTTTATTACATACCCAACCCCACCACAACATAATGCATTTGCATTCACGTATGCCACTAACTCGATCACCGTCATTACCTACGGCAGCAACGTGGTCACGGCCATTCTTCGAACGACATCAGGCGCGTCAGCAGGCCGCATCGATTACGCGCAAATCCCCGTGGCACCAAAGACCAGCGATCCAACACCAGTCGTGGACACATTAGGAAACATCAGCCCGGCTGGCGGAGATGTTCGCGCGCAGATCAGCGAGGTGAACGATCCCCGGGTAAGACCAGTCAGCACTGACTGGCATGTCCTGAATAGCGGGCAGGGAACTCTGGGTGCCTCAAACAGTGTCCTTAACACAGGCGTCACTACCGGGCTAATTGTCGGTGACGGCGACATGTCCAGCCACATCGTCAGTCTCAAGGGCCGCGTGGACAGTCTTGGGGAGCTTGGTTACATTCACACAGGTAAGCCGTGGCGCACACTCCGATTGCAGCCGCGCCCAGCCTTGGAAGCGGGGGCGGGGTTGGTTCCCGACTGGTTCGTGCTCGATCTATTCTCCACCACCAGCGGATCCGTCACAGGCCGCGTCAACATCAACGCGCGGGTAGATGACCTGCAGGGAGGATCCGGCGCGATCCGCTCAGCGCCGTTGCAGGCTTTGCTAAACGTCCCCGCCCTCGTGGGGCTGACGAACAATATCTTAACGAATAGTTGGGTTGCCACATGGAGGACGTCTTGGACGGCACTAACAAATGCGGCGCCAATGTGGACATCGTTCTCGAACGTGTACGCCTTCGCCGGTCAGATTTGTGAAGTTGATCAAGTTGCTAATGGCGGTGGCACCGATGCCGCCCGCGAGGATCAAGTCCGCAGCGTCGCCAACCTGATTACCACGCGCTCAGATACGTTCACCGTCTGGGCGTGGGGTCAAGCCATCATGGATGTGAACAAGGACAACTTATTTACCCCAGGGATCGACCTAGTGGTGGGCGAGGCCAAGGTCCAAGCCGTGGTGCAACGCCTCGCCGGTAATCAGTACCGCGTCCTCTATTACCGCTACCTCAATCCGTAATCCGCCTTCGCCCGGCCTACGGCGGACCTGCCGGCTGGCGGCGAGCGGATAGGGCAGCAGTCAGCCCCGAAGTTTACCCCGAAGAATTCGGGGAATCTTTGCCGCAAAGAGGCGCAAGAACGGCGAGACGCATATCCTACTTGCGGGCGATGCCCTCACCGGAACTGTTCCGCCGGAATTCCACTGCCCTCAATAATGCTCTTGAGTGTGCCGATGGGTATGGATTTCTTTCCGTGCATCACGACAATCACCTGTCGGCCATCAGCATGCCGCCATTTTTGATGGCTCCCTCTTTGTCCGACGCAGGCGAATCCGTAATGTCGTAATACCTTGATCACGTCGCCCGCCGAGCAAACTGGGAAACGTTGTCCCATTAGACAGTCAATTCGATCAACTTGGCGTTGGATGACTCGGGGTGATCTGCCGGCTCGAACCAGAGGGCAATCGCTTCCTTGATGTTCTCCAAAGCCTCGGCCTCAGTGTCACCTGCAGACGCACATCCGGGCAGGCCGGGCACAACCGCTGAGTAGCGCTCGGTGATCTCATCCTTCTCAATGAGCACAGGAATGTTCATTTGAGTTAACTTACAGTCTCCCGCGACCGAAGGCAAGTTGGTTATGGGGCACACCCGGGGCTGCAGTCAGCGCCGAAAAATCTTAGCCGCGAAAATGCGCAAAGAACGCAAATCTTTCTGCGCTGTCTGCGCCTCTTTGCGGCCATGCTTTGGTTGTCTACTTGCCCGGCTCGCGGTTCCGCAGTATCAATAACCAGGAAGGAACCGCCTATGAATGTCTTCGACAGCAAGATTCAGGAGTTCGTTCGGACTGGATTCAAACCCCATTTTGGCAAGCCCACAATCGTCATAAAGGATGATCCCGAGTGGCGTAAGATGCGCGACGCGGGAACCCGTCTATGGCTCGATACCGGCGACATGGATGAGGCGGAAAAACTCTGGAACTCGTCGTTCGAGGCGTTGACGACCAATAACACGCTGCTGAACAAGGAAATCCAGAAGGGCATTTACGATAAGCTCATCGTGGAAGCCGCCCGGGCCATCCTCGACGCCGCGCCGGGTCTCGACTCGCGGAAACTCGTCCTCGAAATCGCCTTCGTCCTGAACGCACACCACGGTCTGCGGTTGGTTGACCGGTTCGACGCGCATGTCAGCGTCGAGTTGCACACCGATCTCGCCTCGGACGTCGCCGCCACGGTGGCTTATGGCAAGCGGTTCTTCGCGATTTGTCCGGAACGGTTTTACGTCAAGGTGCCGCTCACACCGGCGGGTTTTCTCGGCGCGCGCAAGCTGGTGCAAGCCGGTGTGCCGATCAATTTCACGCTCGGGTTTTCCGCGCGCCAGAATTATCTCGCCGTCTTGCTAACCAAGCCCCGGTACGTCAATGTGTTCATGGGCCGGCTCAACTCGTTTGTGGCCGACAATAAACTGGGCGACGGCATCAATGTCGGTGAGAAAGCCACGCTGGCGACGCAACGAGAGATGCTTCAGCTCCGGCAGGCTGGCCGGACAACCAGTCTGCTCATCGGCGCGAGCATCCGCTCCGGCGCGCAGATCGCTGATTTGGCCGGCGTTGACGTGTTTACAATGCCGCCCAAGGCCGCCGCTGAGTATCGCGCCAAACCGCTTTCACAAGTTTCCTCGCGCGTTAACGATGATCCCGCGGTCACGTGCGCCGCGGGAGTGACCCTGAAACAGTTCAATGCCGAGACGTTGTGGACTGTGTCGGCAGGGTTCAAGGATTGTGTCGAGGCGTTGCTCCGACAGGATCTGGACCGGCTCACGCCGGACGCGTTGCAGTCGCATTTCGCCAAGGCCGGGTTCGGCGATTTCCTACCGCGCTGGTCGGACACGGACATTCGGACGGTGTCGGCCGACGGCAAGATTCCGGTGTACCGGAAATGGCAGGCGCGCCTGCAATCGGGCGAGATCGGTTTGGACGCGCTTCTGAACATCAGCGCCCTGCAATCGTTTGCGGTTGACCAGCGGGCGTTGGATGACCGGATACGTTCCGTGCTGAAGGCAGCAGGAATCAAGAGCTGATCCCGCAGTCGCAGGACGCTTGTCTTCCCCTTGGTGTGTTGCCGCATACGACAGCGGCGTCTCGTCTGACTTGGCTAGCGTCTTGGTGGTAACCATCTTCACCACAAAAGACACCAAGACGCTAAGAACGGCAAAAGCAAAACAGATTTCTCCTTTGCGGTCTCTGCGCCTTTGCTCCGACAGGAGCTCCGATCAGATCGGAGCAGGGAGTCACGAGTCCTTCTCGGACGTGAGACATTCCCCGCCGCGGGGTACAACGGAATCGGCATTTCACGCAGAGATCACAGAGTCACGGAGGCTCTGCGCTGAATCGTTGAGAGGACGATTCAGCGCAGCTTCGATTTGCCCCAGCGGCCTCTGTGCGCTCTGCGAGAGACATCCTTCTTACCGCGAAGTTTACCCCGACGGTGTCGGGGTACACTTTCGGGGTTGCCCGTGCGTGGCGGAATGGCTATTGTTCCGATTGTTATGGAATCGGGTCACCACAGCTTGATCAGACAACGCTTGGAGAAGCGCGCGAAATTGTTGGAGAAGGGGATCGACCCGTACGGCGGTTTTTTTGAGGTCAGCGAGTCGGTCACTGCTGTGCGAGCGAATCCAACGGCGGAACGCGTGGTGCGCCTTGCGGGGCGGTTGATGAGCCACCGCGACATGGGCGGAAGCATGTTTGCCGATATCAAGGACGCGACAGGCAAGATCCAGATTTACGTGCAGAAGAAGGCGCTCGCCGCCGAACAGTTCGATCTGTTCAAGCATTTCATCGATCTTGGCGACATCATCGGCGTGAACGGCAAGTTGTTCACGACGCACGCGGGCGAGCTGACGGTGCGGGTCGAGCACGTGACGTTGCTGAGCAAGGCGATTCGGCCGTTACCGAAGGAATGGTTCGGCATCAAGGACGTCGAAACGCGGGTGCGCCAGCGGTATCTCGATCTGATCCTCAACGATAATGTGCGGGAGATGTTCCGCATCCGCAGCCAGGTCATATCCGAAATCCGGCGGTTCCTCGACGGGCACGGGTTTCTCGAGGTGGAGACGCCGATGATGCAGCCGTTGGCGGGCGGCGCGGCGGCGAAACCGTTCCAGACGCACCATGACGCGCTCGGCATGGATTTGTTTTTGCGGGTGGCGCCGGAATTGTACCTGAAACGGTTGCTGGTGGGCGGGCTTGAGCGGGTTTATGAGTTGAACCGCAATTTCCGCAACGAAGGCATTTCACGCCGTCATAATCCCGAGTTCACAATGCTCGAGGTGTATCAAGCCTACGGCGATTATGAAACGATGATGGAGCTGGTGCAGAACCTGATTACGACCGTGGCGCAGAACGTTCTCGGCAGGTTGATTATCCCGCGGGCGCGGGACGGCGAGGAAATCAACCTGACGCCGCCGTGGCGGCGCGTGGTCTACCGTGAAATCATTGAAGAACGGGCCGGCAAGGACTGGTTCAAAATCACGGCAGAGGAACGCAAGGCGCGGGCTACGCAGCTTGGCGTCGAGTTCGCGCCGAACTCGCCCGACTTCGAGGTGACCAACGCGGTGTTCGAGAAGACAATCGAGCCGACGTTGCTGAATCCGACGTTTGTGACGCGTTTGCCATCGGACCTGGTAGTGCTCGCCAAGCCGAATCGGGAGGACCCGAGTGTGGTGGACGTGTTTGAGCTGGTCGTGAATGGGCATGAACTCGCACCGGCATACTCGGAATTGAACGATCCGGTCGTGCAGCGCCAGCGGTTGTTGCATCAAGCGGCAGGTCACACGGAGGGAATCGACAAGGATTTCCTCGCCGCGCTCGAACACGGGATGCCGCCCGCGGGCGGCATGGGCATTGGGATTGACCGGTTGGTGATGATGTTGACGGGCGCGGAGAGCATTCGCGACGTGATCCTATTCCCGCAACTGCGGCCGCAGACATGACAATGTTCCCACTTCCGCCTGCGCGGCGCGACAGCAGCCGGACGGCTATAGCCGCAAAAAGGCGCAAAATGCTCAAAAGCTCTTTTTTGCGAACCTTGTGCATCTGCCAGATACGATACTGGCGTCTCGTCAAGCTCGGCTTTGCGGCTGATGATTCGGATAGGCTTGCCGATGTGTTATGACTAATCTCCCCTTCGAACTGTTTCTCGGATTGCGTTATCTCAAACCGAAACGGACGTTTGTATCTGTCATCACATTAATCTCGCTGATCGGCGTTATTCTTGGCGTATGGGTGTTGATAGTCGTCATCGCGGTGATGAGCGGATTCGACCGCGAATTGCGCGACAAACTGATGGGCATGAACGCGCACGTCACCGTGACGGGCGGGTTGATCGAGAACCACAGTGAGTTGGTAAAAACCATCAGCCAGACTCCGCATGTAAAAGCGGCGTCGCCGTTCGTGATGGGGCCGGTATTGATCGAGTTTAATCGGCACGTGCAGACGCCGTACCTGAAAGGGATCGATCCCCGGCGGGAAACCGGCATCAACAAGCTCGGCGGCTATATCACGCAAGGCAAACTCGATCTCGACGGCGAGAAGGCGCTCATCGGCCGCGAACTGGCCAATCAGCTTGGGATTTATCTCGGCGACAAGATCACGGTGTATTCGCCACGGAATTTCGAGAAACGCGGCGAGGAAGTTTATCTGCCGGTGGAGCTGACCGTAACGGGCGTCTTCGATTCGGGTATGTTCGAGTACGATTTCGGGTTGATCTTCACGTCGTTGGATACGGCGCAGGAACTTTATGGTCTCGGCACGGCGGTGCACGGCATCGAGGTCACTACGGACGATCCGATTACGGTCGCGCAGACGGTCGCGCGTTCGTTGAACAAGCAGTTGCCGCCCGGTTTGCACGCGCAGACGTGGGCGGAGATGAATAAGCGATTGCTTGGCGCGATTCAGGTCGAGAAGACGGTGATGTTTTTTATCCTGATCTTCATCATCGTGGTCGCGGCGTTCGGTATCATGAGCACGTTGATCACGGTGACGGTGCAGAAGACGAGGGAGATCGGCGTGATCAAGGCGCTCGGCGCGACGCCCGGCAAGATTCTGCTGGTGTTCCTGCTGCAAGGGTTTGTCGTCGGCATGATCGGCGTGATGATCGGGATGGCGCTGGGGGGATTGACCGTCCACTACATCAATCCAATCAATCATTTCCTGTCGCAGGTTGTCGGGATCGAATTGTTCCCGCGCGAGATTTACAATTTCCCGGCGATTCCCACGTTCCTGACGACTGGCGACCTGTTCACGATTGGCGGATCGGCGCTGTTGATTTGCACGCTGGCGGGATTGTTGCCGGCGTTGCGGGCGGCGCGGCTCGAACCCGTGGAGGCGTTACGGTATGAGTGAGGGACGGACAGGAGTCGGCAACGACACTATTCTCATTGCACAAGGGTTGAGCAAGACCTACACGCTTGGCCGGCAGCGGCTGGAGGTGCTGCGCGGGATCAACCTGCAGGTGCGCCGGGGCGAGGCGCTGGTGATTGTCGGCGCATCCGGCGCGGGCAAGAGCACGTTGCTGCATTTGTTGGGCGGGTTGGACTCTCCTGAAAGCGGCGAGGTGAGCCTCGATGGCGTGTCGGTATTCCGGCTCTCCGGCACGGAGCGGGCACGGATGCGGAACGAGCGGATTGGATTCGTGTTCCAGTCCTACAATCTACTGCCTGAACTCGACGCGCTG
The DNA here is from genome assembly GCA_050008795.1 of Verrucomicrobiia bacterium. Lineage (GTDB taxonomy): Bacteria > Verrucomicrobiota > Verrucomicrobiia > Palsa-1439 > Palsa-1439 > CAIKBP01. Next base: position 14,094 of record JBEKLX010000006.1, read on the forward strand.
GAGAATGTTTGTCTGCCGGCGTTGTTGCGGGCCCGTTCGCCCCGACACGAGTATCGGGGCTCCTACGGGGCGATAGAGGAACGCGGGACGGAGCTGCTTCGCGCGGTCGGGCTGGGCGAACGGTTGGAACATAGGCCGTCGGAACTGAGCGGGGGCGAGCAGCAACGCGTGGCGGTCGCGCGGGCGATGATGAATCGGCCGTCATTGCTGTTGGCAGACGAGCCGACTGGCAATCTCGACTCAAAAACGGGCGAGTCGATCCTGGAATTGCTGTGGCGGTTACGGTCGGAAGCTGGCACCACGTTGGTGATGGTGACGCACGACACGCACATTGCGCGGCGCGGCGACCGAGTGATGGAGATTGCGGATGGCAGGGTTTTGGGGTAAACAGCAGAGAATCTCGAAGGACAAATGAAAATATACCTAAATGGCAAATACGTTCCGCAGAATGAGGCGAAGATCTCGGTTTTCGACCACGGGGTGTTGTATGGCGACGGCGTGTTCGAAGGGATCCGCCTGTATAACGGGAAGATTTTCCGGCTCGACCGACATCTTGACCGGCTGTTTGCGTCGGCCAAGGCGATCATGCTCGACGTGCCGATGACGAAAGCTGAATTGATCGAGGCATGTTGTGAGACGTGCCGTATGAACAACTTGCGCGACGGCTATATCCGGCTCGTTGTCACCCGTGGGGTCGGCAATCTCGGTCTGGACCCGTTTAAATGCCGGAGACCGTCGGTGTTCATCGTCGCCGACGAGATCGAGTTGTACCCGGGAAAAGTGTACCGAAACGGGATCGAACTGATCACCGCATCGACGCAGCGCGTTCATCCGGCGGCGATCAGCCCGGCCATCAAGTCGCTGAATTATCTGAACAACATTTTGGCGAAGATCGAGGCCATACACGCCGGTACGATCGAGGCGATCATGCTCAACAGCGCCGGTTACGTTGCCGAGTGCACGGGCGATAACTTATTCATCGTCCGCGGCGGCAGGCTGGAGACGCCGCCGGTCAGCGATGGCGCATTGGTCGGGATCACGCGCACAGTGCTATTCGAGCTGGCAGGCAAACTGAAACTGACCGTGGGCGAGCCGCACCTGACGCGGTACGATCTGATGACCGCCGACGAGTGTTTCCTCACGGGAACCGCGGCGGAAATCGTGCCGGTGGCGAAGATCGACAGCCGGCCGGTCGGCGCCGGCGAACCGGGTCCGGTCACTTTGAAATTGATGGCCGAGTTCCATAAGTTGACGCGTAATGAAGGCACGCCAATCTTGCCTGGCGGCAGACAAGTTGCGGCGAAGTAGTCATGCAATGTGACAACTGCAAGAAGGCCGAGGCCACCGTCCATCTGACGCAGATTGTGGACGGCAAGGTGCTCAAAATAGACCTGTGCGAGGCCTGCGCCAAGGAATCCGGCGTGCAGGATGCCGCCGGTTTTTCGCTTGCGGACCTGCTGGTAGGCCTTGGCGCCGGGGACGAGATCAAGACGGAAGGGCCGGGCGCGCGCTGTCCGGCGTGCGGGTTGACTCAGGCCGATTTTAAGAAGACAGGACGGCTCGGCTGCGCGACGTGCTGGGAGACGTTTGCGGCGGGGTTGGCGCCGTTGCTGAAGGCGATGCACAAGGGCGACCACCACATTGGCAAGGTGCCGACGCGGGCAGCGCACACGCTGATCATCAGCGAGAATATCCGTCAGTTGTCGGAGGAACTTGAAAAGGCGGTGCATACGGAGAAATACGAGGAGGCAGCGGTGTTGCGCGACAAGATCCGCGAGTTGGAGACGAAACTGGAGGTTGCCAGCGCGACCCAGAAGACCGCGTGATGCGTCCGATGAGACTGGAGCAACTGTTAAAGAGCACGAACGAGTGGGTGCAAGCCGAAGGCCCGCAGAATCGGATTGTGCTGTCGAGTCGCGTGCGGATGGCTCGTAATCTCCGTCAGTTCGCGTTCCCCGGCTGGGCCAAGAAAGCCGAACGACAACGGGCGCTGGAATTGATGCGGCCCATCGTCGAAGGCCTGCCGGAGATGGCGGATTGTTTCAGCGAGTTGATGGACAACATTGCCGCAATTGACAAGCAGTCGCTGGTCGAGCGCCATCTGATCAGCCGCGAGCACGCCGTGAAGAACGTCGGCAGCGGCGTGGTTGTCAGCGCGTCAGGCGTGATCAGCGTGATGATCAATGAAGAAGATCATCTTCGGATGCAGGCGATACACGCCGGTTTCCAGGTCAAGGAGGCGTTTAACCTGATCGACCGCGTGGACACGGAACTGGAGAAGCTGTTGGAATACGCGTTTTCGCCGCGGCTGGGTTATCTGACGGCCTGCCCGACCAACGTCGGCACCGGCATGCGTGCCTCGGCGATGGTGCATTTGCCGGGGATGGTGTTGAGCGATCAGATCAATCAAATCATTCAGGCGGTGAACAAACTCGGTCTGGCGGTGCGCGGCCTTTACGGTGAAGGAACCGAAGCGCTGGGCAACATGTTTCAGGTGTCGAACCAGACAACGCTCGGTGAACGGGAGGCCGACATCATCGAGCGATTAAACAAGGTGGTGTTGCAGATCATCGAGCATGAGGAGAGTGCGCGGCTGACACTGCTTGAAAAAAAGCCGAAACTGATCTACGATCATGTCGGGCGGGCGTACGGCATTCTGACCAATGCGCACACGGTCGCCTCGAAAGAGGCGCTGAATCTCCTCAGCCTGTTGCGGTTGGGGGTGGATTTGGAATTACTTCCCGCGGCGACCCGCGCGGTAGTGGACGAGTTATTCATGCTGGCGCAGCCCGCGCACGTGCAGAAGTTCGCCGCGCGCAAATTGATCACCGAGGAGCGCGACATTTTGCGAGCGGATCTGATCCGCGGGCGATTGGCCGTGATGCCGAAGCCGAAGATCGGCCGTGTGCCCCCGCAGACGCGGGGCAACGATCCGATTGAGTGATTGAGAGGACGGTAATGGAAATGGGCAACTATACGCCGCGCGCCCAGCAGGTGCTGGCGTTGGCGCGCAAGGAAGCCGACAGGTTCAACCATAACTATGTCGGCACGGAACATTTGTTGCTCGGTCTCATCAAGCTCGGCCAGGGCGTGGCCGTCAGCGTTCTCCAAAAAATGGGTCTCGACCTCGAAACGGTCCGCATGGAGGTCGAGAAGCAGATTGGCACCGGCCCCGAAACCAAGATGGTCGGCAATATCCCATACACGCCGCGCGTGAAAAAAATTCTCGTCCTCGCGCAGAAGGAAGCCAAGGCGCTCAATCACAACTACGTCGGCACCGAGCACATACTCCTCGGGTTGCTCCGTGAAGGCGAAGGCGCCGGGGCGCGCATTTTGAAGTCGCTCGACGTGGATATCGAGCGTTGCCGGAACGAGATTTTGAAGGAGCTTGACCCGAACTTCCAGCCGAGCGAAGGCGGCGTAGAGGAGGGCGAAGCGCCGCCGGGCAGCCAGAAGAAAGAGGGAAAGACGCCTGCGTTACGGATGTTCGGGCGCGACCTGACGGAGATGGCAAAGAAAGGCGAGCTGGACCCCGTCGTCGGTCGTAAAAATGAGATTGAGCGGGTCATCCAGATTCTCTGCCGGCGCACGAAGAACAATCCCGTGTTGCTCGGCGAAGCCGGCGTGGGCAAGACGGCCATTGTCGAAGGACTGGCGCAGGAAATCGCCAGAGGCAGCGTTCCTGAGATTCTGCACGACAAACGCGTGGTCACGCTCGACCTCGCGCTCATGGTTGCCGGCACCAAGTACCGCGGCCAGTTTGAGGAGCGCATCAAGGCTGTGATGGAAGAAATCAAGCGCGCCAAGAACGTCATCCTTTTGATTGATGAATTGCACACCATCGTAGGCGCAGGCTCGGCTGAGGGCGCGATGGATGCCAGCAATATCATCAAGCCGTCGCTTTCACGGGGCGAATTACAGTGCATCGGCGCAACGACGATGAGCGAGTACCGCAAGTACATCGAGAAAGACGCCGCGCTGGAGCGCCGGTTCCAGACGGTCATCGTCGAGCCGCCGACCGTGGAGCAGACCGTGGATATTTTGAAGGGCTTGCGCCCGAAATACGAAGAGCACCACCGCGCCAAATTCAGCGATGAAGCGCTCTGGTCGGCAGCCCGACTTTCCGACCGTTATATCACGGGCCGTTTCCTTCCCGACAAGGCGATCGATGTGATGGACGAGGCCGGCGCGCACGCGCGGATTCAGTCGCTGACGCGCCCCGCGGGACTGCAGGAGACGGAGCGCAAGATCGAGAAGGTCAGGGGAGATAAGGAATCCGCGATCAAAGCGCAGGATTTCGAACTGGCGGCCGGCTTGCGCGACGAGGAAAAGCAGGCGCGCGAAAAGCTGGATCAGGCCATCGCCGAATGGAAGCAGGCGCGCGACGAAAAGGAGATCGTCATCACCGAGGAAGACATCCTCCAGATTGTCGCGAAATGGACGGGCATTCCGTTGAGCCGGATGGGGCTGAAGGATGCCGAGAAACTGCTCCACATGGAGGACGAACTTCGCAAGACCATCATCGGACAGGATGAAGCGGTCGCCGCCATGAGCAAGGCGTTGCGCCGTAGTCGGGCCGACTTGAAAGACCCGAACCGGCCCATCGGTTCGTTTGTGTTCCTCGGGCCGACGGGGGTGGGCAAGACATTGATGGCCCGCGCGCTGGCGGAGTTCATGTTTGGCGATCAGGACGCGCTCGTACAGCTCGACATGAGCGAGTATATGGAAAAGTTCAACGTCTCGCGGCTGGTCGGTTCGCCGCCGGGTTATGTCGGCTACGAGGAAGGCGGCCAGTTGACGGAAAAAGTCCGGCGCCGGCCGTACTCGGTGGTGTTATTTGACGAGATCGAGAAGGCGCATCCTGACGTTATGAACATGCTGCTGCAGATTCTCGAGGACGGACGCCTGACTGACTCGCTCGGTCGCAAAGTGGACTTCCGCAATTGCGCGGTCATCATGACCTCGAACATCGGGGCCGAGCAGGTTGGCAAGGCGGGCGGACTCGGATTCAAGTCCGCCAAGGAAGAGCACACTTACGAGGACATGAAGAACAAGCTGCTCGATGAGGCCAAGCGCATTTTCAAACCCGAGTTCCTTAACCGGCTAGACGACGTCATTGTCTTCCGCAGCCTGAACAAGGCGGACATGAGCAAGATTGTCGAGCTGGAGGTTTCCAAGGTCAAAGGCCGCTTGAAATACAAGGACGTCGAGATCGTGCTCACGCCTGCGGCGACCGAGTTCCTCATCGAGAAAGGCTACGATCCGAAGTTCGGCGCCCGGCCGCTGCGCCGCGCAGTCGAGAAATACCTGCAGGATCCGCTCGCCGAGGAAATCCTGCGCGGCAGCATCAAGCCGAACGAGATGGTCGAAGTCAGCGTGGCCGACGGCAAGCTCTCTTTCAACCAACTAGCCGCCAGCGCAAGCTGAGCCGGTTTCGAGGCGCTGATTTGCCAGCGGCACGACTTTCGAGCGGCAAGTCTCTGCGTTCCGAATCTCACCGCTCCGCAGGCGCGTTTTATATGGGAGAGGCCTCTGGCGTGCCACAATTCACTCGCGAAATGGGTGACCACCCTCGTACAACTCCACTCGCTTTCGGATGGCGTCGGCGTACTGTTGCTGTCCAGCCGTCGAAGCCAAACTACCAGCCTTCTGGGCAGTCTGCACGGCGTCGGTAAAGCGTCCCGCCTCGGCGTAGGCCGCCGCCAGTACATCCAACAGTTCGTGGCGCGGCTGGCTGGTCAATTGGCAGGCTCGCTCCGCAAGTTTGACGGCTGCCGCTCCATCCCGGATTTCCGGATTGGCATGAGTGGCACGAAGCCACGCCAAACTGGCAAGCGTCGAGACATCTTCGGGGCTGAGCCGCAATGCTTCCGAGAAGTGGGCAATGGCTTCCTTGGGCCGCCCAAGTCTCACCAGCGCGATGCCCAAATTGTTGTGCGCATCAGCGTTGTCGGGCTTGATCTGCAACACATAACGGAAGTGCTCCGCGGCGAGGTTGTGCTGATCCCGCCGCAAGTATAATGTGCCGAGGTCGTCGTGGACTTGGGAGTTGCAGGGGGTGATGCGCAATGCTTCCTGATATGCGGCAATGGCTTTGTCGAACTGGCCGTTATTGGCGAGCAACCGCCCCAACAACGGGAACACGTCCGGATTGTCCGGCGCATCCTGAATGACCCGTTTTGCCAATTCGAATGCCTCGTTGCTCCGTCCCCGCTGAACCCAGACATGGTCAAAGCTCACAGCAGAGTCCGGGTCATTCGGATTGTCATGCCAAGCGGATTGGCATTGCTGCTCGACCTCTGCGGTGCGTCCCATCTTTTCCGGCGTCCTGGCCAACCCCAAGCGCGCAAGTGCGTTTTGAGGATGAGTTCGCAGGACATCTCGGAGCATTTTGATGGCTGCACTGTAGTTTACGCTGCCCGCCAACTCTCGACTCAATTCGATCCGGGTGTACGGCGTGCGCGCTTGAATCCACACCGAAGCGTAGCTGTTCATGGCCCATGTACCCAGCCCGATCCATAAGACAACACGTGCGATTCGCCAACGACGGGTGAGGATATCCATCCCCCACGCGCCGAACGCGCACAAAGACACCATGACGGGTAATCCGTAGAACGCCTTGGCGCTTGCATAGTAGGGTAACTTGAACTCGTTCCAGATCAACGCGATTCCTGTCGAGACGACCAAGCCGATCAACAAAAACCATTCAGCCTGCGGACGACGGATCAGGCTGATCAACATCGCCACGGCGCCGATTACGATCGCAATCGTCGGCAAGATTGCCAACCAATATCCGGTTGCCATCAGATTGTAGTTCCATGGCGGACGGGCACTCAAACTCGCGGCCCCGCCGCACAGACCATCGCCCCAGAGGGTTGAATAAAGCCCGTCAGCGAATCCATTAAAGCCACTAAACAATGGCGCTACGATTGACTGTCCGAAACGCGTATACTGTGCGGCCATGCCATAACCGGGATCTTGCCACCACGCAAAGCCAGAAGTAAGATCAAAGTTGCCGAGCAGGGCGTTCCCAAAGTGAATCCAGACACGGAAGTAATGCCACCCACTGACAACGATACAAAGAAGCCCCGTCAACCCAACGGTGCGTAGCAAGGCCCAAACCCCGCACGCTCGCTGCATTAGAAGATGCCCGGCCAGAACGGCCAAAATCACCGGGACCACCGCAATCGCTGTGATCTTACTCAACAACGCCGCGCCCAAACACAGACCCAACAAGACGTACATGCGCACCCGGGGACGCACGGAGCTGAAAATTCGCAGACAGCAATAGACCGAGGCGGTGACCAGTGTCGCCGCCAGAATCTCATTCGTCACATAGTGGTACATGTAGAAAGTTGCCGGCATGAATGCAGCGAAGAGCAAGCCGACGATTTGCTTACACGCATCGTTGGGGAAGATCAGGCGCAGACTCGCAAACACCAGACCGACTTGAACGAGGCCGAGAAGCAACCCCAAGAGGCGCAGCGCCGTGACCCCATCGGCATCGATGGCGAGGAGATGTGTGACGCCCAGAACGGAAGCGCCGAGCAAGTAATAAAATGGCGCCTGAAACATCTCCCACCCTTGGTTCGCCAAAGGCAGGGCATGCCATTGCCGGATGTACTCGATGTACTCCAGATGCCGAGCTGCATCGAAACCCATTTGAGCAGGCAGCAGTTTCAGGTTGTGCAGGAACAGTATGCTCCACAGGCTGGTTGCCAACGCGACAAGCACCATGGCCTGGCGGTTCGATAACCCCATTTCTTTGGGAGCACCTTGTGCATTCCTGCGGCGCCACAGGTTATGGCCCACACACAGAATCCCGAGGGAAAGCCCGGCGAAAACCAGTAGTGTCGGTAGTCGCTTCACGAACGATTCAACGCACCGTTCTCCACCCGCCACGGGATTCCCCCTTCGGATGACCATGGGCACCGAGGCCAAACGCGCCGATTGCCGGACCGCGCCGGCGAGCGAACACTGCCACGTTTCATCGGAATTCAGCGTCCGCTCACCTGCTCTCAGCGACATCCAGAGAGCCGGTGGCCCCATGCTGTTGGCCACCACAACGGAGATCGCGTTTGAGCCAGGGTGCAAGAAACCTGAAGCATCGTACACCGTTGGTTTCTTCCAGTTCTCCCCGACGCGAGGCGCGACCCCGACGAATGCGTTGTTTAGCATGATTTGGCAGCCTCGGAACGCCCGCACCTGCAGGACAGCGTTGGTTGGGACGGTCTCCAACCACCAACTCCGTCGAAACACGGTGGCCATTTCAACTCTCTGCCGTGCGCGCGCATCAGGTACCAATGGATACACAATCCATTCGGCAGGCCCGATTCGGCTGAGGAAAGGGATATTTGGGTTACATGTGGCGAGCCACCAGATCCATCCTGCAAATAACAGCCCCGATCCCAGAATCGCCAGCACGCAAACACCCGCCGGCCATGGTCGTTCTACAGCGGCAAGGGGACTTTCGCCCGTGGGTTCGCGTTTCATTGCGCGCAAGTCTTTACCGCCTCCAGCTTCGGCAATGGCGCGCTGACGTTCGACGCATCAGAATGCCCTCGCGTCGGGCTAGAACCGATTCCGGCATTGAAATGATCTGTTGCACGAGCTGATTGATCGCCCCGCTAATAGTGCATAACCCGGCATTTCGACCGGCATCATACTAAACGCGAGAGGGCGTGAAAAGCCCAACCACACAATCAATGGCGCCGGCGCGAGCTGAATGCACGAAGGATGTTGCCAATTGGCGCCTAAGCGGTCACGGCTTCGCGCCGCGTGTTGAACCTGAGAAGACGGGAACCGGCTGCTTGGTAACGACCGGAGTCGAGGTCAAAAGATCTTCAACCTTTCGCCTGGCTTCGCCCATCTTGGGATAGCGGATTTCCCGATAGCCGCGAACTTCTTCGACGCAGCGTAAAGCCTGGACGCGGCGGTTATAGGCGGCGTTGTCGTGGATCAGCGTGGGCGCGGCAACAAGGAAATCTTCCACGAGTCGGATGTACCAGACGCGGAACTCGCGTTCGGGGCGGTGCCATTGCGGCATTGCGACGCGCAACCAGCGCATATGCTTCAGTATGTTCAACTGCCACTTCTTCGGGCTGAACTTGAAGCGTATCGGCTGGCCGAGGAGAACGAACTCCGGGCGGTTGAGATGGCGATAGATGATTTTGTCGCCGCGCGACGGGTCAACATGATAGCGATGTCGGTCGCGCCGCATTTTCGCTTCGCTGGTCATGAGATGAGCGACATGGATCTCATCCTTGATTATCATCGCCTTGTGGAGGTTCCAGATTATGGCCTTTGTGGCGGCGTAGTCGCGCTCGGCGCTGTCGGCCGCGTGCACTTTCTCAATGAGATCGAGATACTGTCGGGCGTACCTGCCAGCGCCAAATTCGATGAGGTCGTATAGTCGCCAGACGAGATCGCGTGCGGTTTGCTCGCCGAGTTGGATCGAGCATTCGCTGCGGCGCACCAGTTCCTCAAACTCGCGCGCCCAGCGGCGGCCCCAACGATGGTTCTGTTTCAAGACTTCCATGCGCTTGGCGATGAACTGATCGTACGTCTCGCGCAACTCGTGTTTGTGCGCCAGCTCCGGCTCGAAGACCAGTTTACGACCGAGGTGAAAGGCCTTGATGTTGTCTTCGGCGGCCGCACCCATCGTCTCGCGCAGGCCCCACTCGATGTTGTCCAGCGACAGCGGGAGCAGCCCTTTCTGAAAAGCGATTCCGAGCATGACGATGTTGGCGTACAGTTTCGTGCCGAAGAAATGTTCACTGATGCCGCTGACGTTGAGGCCGAAATACTCGTCGGGGCGAGTGTAGCGGCGGATGATTGTCTCCAGCTCGGCCACGTCAAAATCGTCCTTGCCGAGCAACGTGAGGATGGTCGGAGTCTTGTAGGTGTTGACGACCGCCACGGTATGCTGTGGACTTCCACACCGCAGATTGCCTTTCGGGTTGAGGCTGCGCGCGGCCTCGAGCGGGTCCACGCCGATCAGCAGGTCGGCCCTGCCGTAGGGGATGATGTTAGAGATGGGCGCGCCATTCTTGGAGAACGTGATTTGTGAATAGACGCTGCCATTGCGTATCGCCAGACCTTTCTTGTCGCAGAACAGGACGCGGTAGCCCTGCTTGACACCCGCGCGCACGATGGTAGCTGTGCACACGCCAATGCCCATGCCGCCGACACCCGCAAGATACACATGCCAGACATCATCGAAATCGCGCGACGCCGGGAGCGGGATATTGAACAGGTCGATCGAGTCAATCGGTTCTGGCAGTTTCTGTTTGCGTACGACAGTGATTTCTTCGAATGACGGGCAGGCGTAAATCTTCGCGCAAGCGGTGTCGGCAACGCACCATGATAAGTCGGTCTGGATTTTCGCGCCGAACGGCGTGTCCACAATGGTCAGCCCCGGACAGCCGGTCGCCAGTGTGCATTCGCGGCAGAACTCGCACACGTCGGTGTTGACATTGATGTAACGCTTCTTGCGCAGAAACCCGCGTTTCTTCATCTCGGCGCGTTCAGCGCGGGCCTCGCGGCGGTGGAGCGTGATGCCGCATTCCTTGTCGGCAACGATGACCTTGACGCCATCGCAGAGGACCGTTTCCTCCAGCATCTGTCGCCACATTTCGCGATGAGCGGGATTCGCGCGAACAACGGCAACGCCCTCTCCGAGCATCGCTTCGGCAATCCGGTCGATATTCTGCTTGTAGGTGTGCTCGCCGATAACGTCCACGTCCATGCTGGGCGTCGGCTGATGACCGGTCATTGCGGTGGTGCTGTTGTCGAGGATGACGTAGGTGATGTCCTGGCCCTGCTTCAGCGCGTTGGAGATGCCGAGCATGCCGCTGTGGAAAAATGTCGAGTCACCGAGGAATACAACCTGCTTGTTGGTGATGAACGGATCGATCCCTCCGCCTGTGCCACCGCCCAGCCCCATGCCGCTGTAATTGTGCATCAGGTCCTTGGTCGGTTCGAACATCAACATCGTGTAACAGCCCGTGTCGCCATGGAATACGAGGTCCACCGGCCCGCGCCCGTGCTGCCGCCGCATGTAATTGGCATCCATGAACTGCTTTTTCATTTCGACCAGCACGCTTGCCGAGTCGCGGTGCGGACAACCGGGGCAGAAGGTAGGCGTGCGTGGGGGGATGCGAACATCAAAAGTCTCCGTCTGGCGGACCAACTCAACTGCCGCATCGATGCGCCGCACGTCCAGCCGCAGATTCGGGTCGTGGAAGAACGTGGCGAGCGGCGCAAGCCGCTCGATGAGTATGCTCGGATTCAAGCCACGTGTGGACGGAATACCCTTTAACCCGGCTGGGAACTCCTTGCCCCAGACGTTGGTACGGCCTGCAGCAGCATTCTGGTTGAGTTTACCGACGATCTCGGCAATCTGCTCTTCCATGAACCCGCGTCGTTCTTCGATGACGAAAATGCTGCGCACCTGGCGGGCGAACGCTTCCACCAGTTGCGGATCTACTGGATAGCTGACGCCCAGTTTGAGAATCGGCACCTGGTCGGCCACGCCAAGCTCGGTCAATGCGTGTTGCAGGTAACAAAAACCCATCCCCGACGCGACCAACCCAATTTCCGCGCGCCAGCCGAGTTTTTCCGCGTCGCAAGGATTGACGATGCAATTGACGCCATAACGCCGCGCGCTCTCCCAAAGTTTCTCGTAACGCGACGGGAAGTTCGCTTCCCGGGTCCAGGTGCGCGGCGGAAGCAGCACGGTGTTTTCCAGGTCGATCGTTGCCGTATCGAGCGCGTAGCGGTTCAGCGTGTTGATCTTTGGAAAATGATTTGGCCGCACCGTGACAGTGCCGCCGCCATCAGCCTGGTTGGTGGTGACTAGATAGCCGATATAAAGATTCGCCTCGCGCGAGAGTTTGTAGCCAAGGTCAATCCAGTCCTTTAGTTCCTGCAGGCTGCTTGGCTCAAGCACGGGCATGAAAAGATGTTTGCAGAGGTAACGCGAATCGGCCGGCACCTGTGTGGAATCACTCCAAGGGTCGTCCCCGATAAGGACGATCGCGCCGCCTTCGGCATTGGCGCCCGCGAGGTTGCCCAGCGCCAGCGCGTCGGCAGCAACGTGCAACCCGACCGATTTCATGGCGATGATGGCGCGCAACGGGCCCATCTGCGAGCCATTGAGCATCGCGGCGGCCAGCGCTTCATTGTTGGCAAGACAGGCGCGAATGCCCTTTCCCTTGAGAAGTGGGGCAATGTCCCCCATCGCGTCAAAGAAACCGGCGACGGGCGAGCCGGGATAACCCGACAACAGGTGAGTGCCGCCTTCGGCCTCCAAAGCCCCCTTGATCAGCAGTTCGGCCCCCGTGAACGCCTCAATCCCGGACTGCTGCAAAAATCGCGGATCAACCCTCATGATTTTGTTGCGACCATGAATACCATAACATACAATCTGCCAGTGATGCAAACTCATAAAACCTGGCTGGTCATGGTCGTGCTGCTCGCAACGGGCTGCGCCATGTTTGGCAACCGCAAACCATCGATGACGATGCGGATATACGAACAAGTGGATAGCGCATCGCCGGAAGGCCACTGGCGCGAAGTGCAGATTCCGAAAACGGAGTTGACGTTGCGCGTGGACGCATTTCCGGTGCTAACCGAGCGCGACGTGGAAGTGGCCGAACCGTTTGAAACCTCTGGCGGCCTGGCGGTAATGCTGCGATTCGACGCCCATGGCATGTTTGTGCTTGATGAAGTCACCACGCGCGACCGTAGCCATTATCTCGTTGTCTTTCTCAACGACCGGCCGGTTACCGCGTGGCTGGTGGATCAACGCCTCGTCCACGGACAGTTTTTGCTGGAAGGCGATTTCACCGATGCCGAAGCGCGCCAGCTCATCGACGACCTGAACCTTGCGGCAAAGAAACGCGGATGAGACGCCGCCATTCTGTAATCATCCTGTTGTGCCTGTCGATCACCATGAAGGTTTCGGCGCTCGATTTCTGTCTGCCCACGGCGAACGACGCCGTGCTGCGGCCGGGCCACGATGCGGAATTTTTCCAACCGACGGTTGAAGGCACAACGGAGTCGGGCATGTTCGGTTGCGTGCGCCGTGACGGTGCGCGATTTCACGAAGGGGTGGACATCAAATGCTTACAGCGCGACCGGCGCGGCGAACCGCTCGATCCCGTGCGCGCCGTAGCCGACGGCGAAGTGGCATTCATCAACACGAAATCACGGTTCTCCAACTACGGTCGGTACATCGTCTTGCGCCATCGTTGGGACGGCGTGGAGGCGTACACGTTGTACGCCCATCTCAGCGGAGTGGCGGATGGCCTCATCGTGGATCAAAACGTTCGCAAGGGACAGACGATTGCGACGATGGGCCATTCCACCAATACGCGCGAAGGTATTTCCCAAGACCGCGCGCATCTGCATTTCGAAATTGATTTGCTGTTGAACCCGAACTTCCATATCTGGTATCCGAAGCACGATCCGAAAGCGCCGCCATTCGGCAATTTCAACGGATTGAATCTATTCGGCATGGACCCGACGCCGCTGTTCCGGGCCGCTACCACCAACCTAACGCTACGTTTCTCCGAGTTTGTGGCCCAGCAGCCGCTTGCATTCGCTGTACTGGTCAGTGCGCAGCCGTTCCCGTGGTTGACGATGCACCCGGAGCAGCTTCAACCCGTGGCAGGGAAGTCCAGTCGTGTCGTCGCATACGAAGTCGGCGCGACCATGTCTGGCGTGCCCGTTGCCGTCTGGCCGCGCACCGACGAAGAAGTCACCGAAGCCCAGCAACGCGTCCTGCGACGCAACTTGCCCGTGCTTGCGCGCGTCAACGAAGCGGAATTGGCCAGCAGCGGGAACTGCTGCGGTATGGTTCGGCATCGTAAACGCGGTCACGGCTGGGAACTCGGCGACAAAGGCCGCGAATGGGTCGAGCAGTTGACGTACGTGCCGTGAATACGTTGAGAGCCTGCGTTTGGCCAGTCATGATCCCTGCACTGGAAGACCATCTTGCAAGATTTGATCCGTAATAATGAGCGTGGCATCGTGCGGTCCGAGTCGAACCATGGCGGCTGGTTGATCCGCCACCAAGGCCAACAACTGGTCATCATCCAATAGCCGGAACGATTGATCTGCCGGCCGTGTTGCGACGAGGGTAATCGCCGAGGGCGTGGTGGAAATGGTCGTGGCCAGTCCAGTTTGTGTTTCGACCAGCATGCCCGGTGACAACGGCCGGGTTTTCACGACAACAAAGGCTGGTGCCATCTGTGGCGCGGAGCGGATCTCTTCCGTGTTCTGAACGGGTGCGGATGTCTTGAGATGCCACAGCCAAAACGGCAACGCGCCCAACGCTGCCAGCATGAGCAACCCCTGCCGTAAGTGGCGGATGCGTCGCCGTCGTCGCGCTTGGTGCAGCGTTTGTTCCAACAACCCCTGACTGAAATCGGCGGAGATCGTTTCCGCCAGCACTTCGTCAAGGAGCCGTTCAGTTTTCGTGGGTTGTTTCATCTTTCAAACGCGCAAGGATAATGTCTTTCAACCGTCGGCGGGTTCGCATCAAACGGGATTCCACTGCCCCTTCCGTCGTGTTCAGGCTGGCGGCTATGTCGCGCACCGATTCCTCTTCGAAATACTTCCGCTCCATCAGCGCCCGTTCCTCCGCCGTCAAATCGCCGAGTCCCTGTTCCAGTAGAACACGCAAACTGGCATCGGCTTCGTGGTCGGTCGGCTGATTGTCAATTTGCTGACGCTGAAAGAATTGGTACAAGAGGGCAACCCGTCGCTGGCGTTTGCGCTGTTCGTCCACCACGGCGCTGCGGGACAGCACGGTCAACCAGCTCCAGAAGACGGCTTCCGAGTCGAACCGCCGGACGTGCCGCGCCACGCGCACCAAGGTCGATTGCAGCGCCTCGTGCACGATTTCTTCATCTCCGTGTGTCACGACGAACAGGTACCGCAGTAGCCGGGGGAAATACGCCGCATGGAAGGCGCGAAACGCCTCCTCATCGCCTCGGGCCATCCGGCTGGTCAACGCCGCGATGTCAGAGGCCGGTGGCGGCAGTTCCTCGAACATAAGCGCATAGCGTATCAGAACCGGCACGCCAAGCGAAGCAGAGGTCGCATTCGTGACCATCATTTCATTGGGGACTGGCATCCGTCGTATTGGGTGTAGAATTTCGCTTCTTGCGCGGCAAATTCTGCAGCATGTCGTCAATAACACGGAGTCCATCCGGTTCCCCGACCGCAATCAGCAATCCCGTATCTTTGTGGAAACTCAATTTCGGCGGAGTTGCTATCCCTAGCATTTTCCAGCCGGTCTCAATGGCGGTGGTGATGCTCTCTACCGAATATGCGTCCAAGTATGGATTCAGTTGGTAAAACCGGATCCAGTTGGCCGGTGGTGGCTCAAAGAGTCGCGTAGAATGGAAATACCAGACCGAGTCTTGATCCGGCTTACTCTCGCACTGAAAGCCGTATGAGGAATCCTGAATCGAATAGCCGCCGGTGCCATTGCGAACAGGGACCATCCTGTGACTCGCGTCGCTCAACACTCCAAATAGCTGTGCTGCATCCACGTGTCGCAGCTTCAGCGGCGGTAACATTACATCCGCGCCTTCCTTGGGGATGATCGCATTGAGTGAATGACCCGACGCCTTGCTGATCGCGGCCACCAGTTCGCCAGGCGTCCCGCCGTGGAAATCCAGATCGAACTTCACCAGCGCCGGCTTCTGTTCTTCTGCCGTCGCTGGGGTTGTAGGGGTGACGGTTGGTTCGACGGCAATGAGTTGAGTGACGCCGAGCAAGACTGCCAAGAGAATAACTGCATTTCGTTTCATGTTTTCCTTTCTTTTTGCTTTCTACTCCGATACACGCTCGCCGGGTCAAAATCCTGCAAACAATGTTCAAGTATTTTCGCGGTTGACTTTGGCGGGATGGTCAACTACCTTGACCGCCCCTTACGAATGGGGAGCAGAGAAGGTTATGAGCACGTTTTTCGCAAAAAAAGAGGAACAGAAACCGCGTTGGTTCGTGATTGACGCGGGCGGCAAGGTCTTGGGCAAGGTGGCCGTCAAGGCCGCCAACATCCTGCGCGGCAAAGAAAAAGCCGCGTTCACGCCGCACGTGGACACAGGCGATTTTGTGGTGGTCGTCAACGCCGAGAAGGTGGTGCTGACGGGCAAGAAGGAAGACCAGAAACAATACATGAGCCACTCGCAGTACCCTGGCAACGAAAAGGTCGTTCTAGCCAAGAATCTGCGTGTGCGCCATCCGGAAAAGTTGATCGAGCACGCGGTCAAGGGTATGATCCCGCACAACCGTCTCGGTCGTCAAATCATCACGAAACTGAAGGTGTACAAAGGCCCGAGCCATCCGCATGTGGCGCAGAAACCTGAGCCGTTGACGGTCTGACTCGGACGATTTTGCAAGAACAGCACATGCAAACCACAACAAATTATACGGCAATCGGTCGCCGCAAAACCAGTGTCGCGCGGGTTCGTCTCGCCGACGGCAGCGGCAAGTTCACGGTCAACAGCCGCTCGCTCGACGAGTATCTGACCATCCCCAATTTGCGAATGCACGCCGTGGAACCGTTGGCGGTTGCCGCCGGCGCAGTCAAGTACGACGTCGTTGTGTCAGTGGAAGGCGGTGGGCCAACAGGACAGGCTGGCGCAATCCGTCTAGGTATCGCGCGCGCCTTGCTGAAGGCGTCACCCGAAATCAAAGCCGCGCTGCGCGGAAAGGGTATGCTTACCCGTGATCCGCGGATGCGGGAAAGAAAGAAATACGGTCAACCCGGGGCGCGTCGACGCTTCCAGTTCTCGAAGCGCTGACCCCACAGCGTTATTCTCCACTTGCAACGCCAAGCCCCGAGTTTGATAATTCGGGGCTGGTTGCTTTTGGGGGATATTTTGTGGCGCAGGCGGGCCGGGAGCCCCGTTGGGGCAACGTCCCCTCACGGGGAGGCTGGCGCCAAACAGATTTGGATACGCGAAAAACATGAAGAAGATAAAAATAGCCATTGTTGGTGCGAGCGGGCCTTCGCCTCGCTGAAGCGGCTTCGTCCACGCTGGCGGGAAGCCGGATAGGTTTGGACACATGAAGAACATGAAAAACATCAAAGTAGCAATAGTAGGCGCAAGCGGGTACTCAGGACAGGAACTCATACGCCTGTTGCTGCGTCACCCGCATGTCGTCATAACCAGTTTCACGTCGCGTCAGTACGCCGGCAAGGCGGTGGCCGACGTGTTCCCGAAGTTCCGCGGCCTGATTGATGCGGTATTTGTCGAGCCAAACGTCAAAACGATTCTTCAGTCCGGGGCCGAAACGGTGTTTCTTGCTCTGCCGCACGGCGTGGCAGCGGAGTATGCGCCGGCGCTACTGGCAAAAGGCGTGAGGGTGTTCGATCTGTCCGCGGATTTCCGTTTGAAATCGGCGGCGGTGTACAAAGAGTTTTACGAGCACGATCATCCAGCGCCCAAACTGCTTAAGAACGCCGTGTACGCGCTGCCCGAGATCCACCGTGAAGCGATTCGCAAAGCCGACCTGTTGGCGTGTCCGGGATGTTATCCCACGAGCGTTATCCTGGGCTGCGCACCTGCGTTGAAACATAAATTGGCGAAGCCGCATGGCATCGTTGTCGCCAGCCTGAGCGGTATCAGCGGCGCCGGCCGCAAGGCGTCGGAAGAATACATGTTTCCTGAGTGCAACGAGTCGGCCCGCGCTTACGGCATCCCCAAGCACCGCCACGTCAGCGAGATGGAGCAGGAGCTTTCATTGCTTGCCGGCGCGGAACTGAAGATCAGTTTCACGCCGCACCTGATTCCGCTGAATCGCGGCATCGTCAGCACGATTTACCTCGACCTCGCCAAGTCCGCCAGCCAGTTGGCTGGCGAGACCGACGTGCTCGACATCTATCGCGAGTTTTATAAAGGCGAACGTTTTATCCGCGTGACCGAGTCGTTGCCCGACACCAAGAACGTCGAGCTTACCAATTTCTGCGATATTTCGGCGCGCGTGGACTCGCGCACGGGCAAACTTATCGTTGTTACTGCCCTAGACAACTTAACGAAAGGCGCTGCCGGGCAGGCCGTGCAGTGCATGAACATCGTGTTCGGTTACGACGAAACCACGGGATTACTCTGATGAAAACGCCATTCACGATCATTAAAGGCTCGGTCACAGCGGCGCGCGGGTTTCGTGCAGCGGGCATGTCAGCGGGCATCAAGCTGAGCGGCAGGAAGGACCTTGCGTTGATTGTGTCGGACGCGCCCGCAACAGTAGCGGCAACGTTCACAACCAATCAAGTCAAGGCCGCGCCCGTACGGCTCGACATGCAGCACATCGCAACGAGCGGCGGCACGGCGCGCGCGATTGTCGCCAACAGCGGCAACGCCAATGCATGCCAGGGTAAAAGCGGACTGATTCATGCCCGCGCAATGGCGGTGGCGGTGGCCCGTCGAATCAAGTGCCCCGAAGAACAGGTGTTGGTCTGCTCGACTGGGCGGATCGGCGTGAACCTGCCAATTGTGAAGATTGAAGCGGGCATCAAGGAGATCCTTGAGGTCGTCTCTCGCAGGGGCGCACACGAAGCCGCGCAAGCGATCATGACCTCCGACACGCGAACGAAGGAGATCGCGGTGCGATTTAAACTTGGCAGTCGTGCGGTTCACATCGGCGGCATCGCCAAGGGCGCGGGTATGATTCAACCGAATATGGCGACGATGCTGGCATTCCTGACAACGGATGCCGAGATGACGCGCGTAACGCTGCAACACGCTTTGAGCATGGCGGTAAGGCAGTCGTTCAACCGCATCAGCATCGACGGTGACACGAGCACCAACGATACGGTGTTACTATTGGCCAATGGCGCCGCAGGCGGCAAGCCGCTCGCAGGCGCCGCACTCGCGGAATTTCAGAAGGCATTGGATTTTGTATGCCTTGAACTGGCCAAGATGATGGTGCGCGACGGCGAAGGCGTGACTAAATTCGTGACGGTGAACGTCCACGGTGCAGTGAACGATCATCAGGCGGAAGCGGCAGCGCGCGCGGTGGTGAACTCCACATTGGTGAAAACAAGTTGGTGCGGCGGCGATCCGAACTGGGGACGAATCATGGATGCCATCGGATACTCGCGTGCAAAGGTGCGCGAGGAAACGGTGGAGATCGCATACAACGACGTGGTAGCAGTACGTCACGGCGTGGCCACAAAGGTATCGCCACAGAGGCTGCGCAAAGCCGCAAAACAGCCGGCTTTCGCGATTAACATTAATCTGCACATCGGTCGCGGGTGTTGCACGATGCACTCCTGCGATTTGACGGAGAAATACGTGGCACTGAACAAGGGCGAATAAACGATATTCCATGCAAGAGATCATCCAAAAGGCCGACGTCCTTCTCGAGGCGCTGCCGTACATCCAGCGCTTCCGTAGCTCCATTTTTGTGGTGAAGTACGGCGGCAGTTTCATGGATTCGCCGGACCCGAAGGTGCGTGCGGGTGTGGCGGCGGACACTGTTTTTCTGGAGGCGGCAGGCATCAACCCCGTCGTCGTCCACGGTGGCGGTAAAGCGATCACCAAAGCGATGGAAGCCGCGGGCATCAAGGCGCAGTTCGTCAATGGCTTGCGAGTAACTGACGAGGAAACGATGAAGGTCGTCGAGGACGTGCTCGCCAACGCCATCAACCGCGAGATCGTCGAGACGATCCAAAAACTTGGCGGCAGGGCGCGAAGCTTCAACGGACGCGACGTATTCCATTGCGAGAAACTGATGAAAGACGGCGTGGATCTCGGATATGTTGGCGAAATCGTCGGCGTAGAGACGGAGGCAGTCAAGAAATGCCTGCGCGCGTCAGTCACGCCGGTCATCAGCCCGATTGGCCTAGGTAAAGACGGTCACGCGTACAACATCAATGCCGACGTGGCGGCTGCGAAACTGGCGATGGTCATCGGCGCACGCCGCCTGGTGTTCATGAGCGACGTGCCCGGGCTGTTGCGCGAACCGAAGAACCCGGCAACGTTGATCTCGAGTTTGAAGGTCGATGAAGTGCTGAAGTTGAAACAGCAGGGCGTGATTGACAAAGGGATGATCCCGAAAGTGGACAGCGCCGTCGAGGCGGTGCGCGCGGGCGTGCACCGTGTGCACTTCGTGGATGGGCGCGTCCCGCATTCAGTATTGCTGGAAATTTTTACCGACAAAGGCGTCGGCACAGAGGTGGTTAAGTGAGCAAAGGACAAAAGATCATCGCGTTGTTCGACAAGTACGTCATGCCGACGTATAAGCGCTATCCGCTTGTGTTCGTGCGCGGTCAGGGTGCCCGCGTGTGGGACGCCGACGGCAAGGAGTATCTCGATCTCGGCGCGGGCATTGCCGTGGACGTGCTCGGGCATAGCAACCCTGTCATCAGCGCAGCGTTGGCAAAACAGTCGGCGACGCTCGTGCACACGTCGAATCTGTACTACACCGAGCCACAGGGATTGCTTGCAAAAAAACTGGTGGAGTTGGTCGGCATCGACGGCAAATGTTTCTTCTGCAACAGCGGTGGCGAGGCCAACGAGGCGCTCTACAAGCTCGCGCGCAAATTTGGGAACGAAAAGGGCGGTCGCTACGAAATTCTCACGTTCCTCGATAGTTTTCATGGCCGCACACTGGCGGGCATCAGCGCGACGGGACAACAGAAGGTGAAACAGGGTTTCGAACCGATGGTGGACGGGTTCCGTCATGTGCCGTTCAACGACCTCGGCGCCGTCGCAAAGGCCGTTGGGCCGAAGACTGCGGCGATTCTGCTGGAGGCGATTCAGGGTGAGAGCGGGGTCCAGCCCGCAAAACCCGATTTCCTGCGCGGCTTGCGCCAATTGTGCGACGAACGCGGATTGCTGTTGATGTTAGACGAAGTCCAGTGCGGCATGGGGCGAACAGGTGAGTTCTGCGGGTTCAAGGCGATTGCGCCCGATGTTGTGCCTGATGCGATTTCGTGGGCGAAAGGATTGGCGGGCGGATTCCCGATTGGCGCGATTTGGGCGCGCGCACCGTATGCGAACCTTCTCGGCCCCGGGACCCACGCCTCGACATTCGGCGGCACGCCGCTGGCCTGCGCGGTGTCGTTGGCGGTATTGGAAGCCATCGAACGTGAAGGATTGATCCGCAACGCGCGCGAAACCGGCGCGTATTTCGTGGAGAAACTGCGCGCGTTGGCGGCGAAACATTCCGCGATCAAGGAAGTGCGCGGGTTCGGCCTGATGATCGGCGTGGAGTTCAAGGTCGAGGCGCGACCGATCGTGGCGAAGCTGGCGGAGCGCGGTCTGCTCGGCATACCATCGGGCACGCACGTGGTGCGATTCCTGCCGCCGCTGAACATCACGCACGTGGAGGTGGACGAGGTCGTGAAGAAACTGGATGCGACGCTGCAGGATCTGGCGGTGAAATAAAACGCAACGACCGGCAGACGGAGTGACGAACATGAAGCATTTACTAACCATCGAGCAGTTGAGTGCGGCGGAGATCGGCGGGATCCTCCGTTTGGCGAAGAAACTTAAAGCGACACGCGGGAAAACGGCACGGTCGCTGCCGTTGCACGGACAGGTCTGGGCGTTGATCTTCAACAAGGCCAGTACGCGCACCCGTGTCAGCTTC
>JBEKLX010000060.1:0-11738 GCA_050008795.1 Verrucomicrobiia bacterium
AGCTGGGAATAGGGCAGGTTAGCCCTCCGGAGGACTCGGCAAATGCGTGTGCAACTGATAACCGTGGTTTGTCAACCGGATGATTACCGCGCCGGTCTCATCGGTGCGCAATAGCTTTACACCGCGTTCCGAAAGCCGCTTGCGCAATACTGGCTCAGGCTCCCGGTCATTTTGGCGCGCGTTGACCGTTAGCACCACCACTTCGGGCTGAGCCGACGCGAGAAATTCCGGACTGCAGCAGGACTCTTTCCTGTTTTGGCCGCGCACGATTACCGCGGCCCGCACATCCGTGCCCGATTCCAATAACCGTCGCTCAACTGTCTCTCCCGTATCTGACATCAACAGTACCCGCGTCGGACCAACTTCGACCGCCAAAACCAGCGCATTGTCATCACTTCGGGTGGAAACGGTTTCAAGTGGCGGATAAAGCACTGTAACCAGCACATGATTGCCGGCAGACAGTGTGTCCCCGGCGCGCAAGGTGCGCAGCGGAATCCCGCGTTCGTTCACCATCGCCAGCCATTGCCGGCCGTATTTTGACCGTGACAACGCATCGGCATGCAGCGCCTGCGTAACCGGGATTTCGCTCAATACAGCACTCAGGCCTCCTGCGTGCGATTCGACGTCGCGGGTCAACACGATGGCGCCAAGACGGTCCACGCCTTGCGCCCGCAAAAAAGGCGGCAACACTCGTGCGCCATCCCTCTTTCCACCACCGTCGATCAGCCAGTCATTCCGTTCGCCGGGCGCGTTCAGAAATATTGCCGGACCATCGCTCAGGCTGAGCACGGTAAGTTCCACCGTGTCGCAGCAAAGACCCGCTACCGCCAATGTGCCGCCTAACGCCACGCCGGTGGCCAGCGTCACCAAGCGCCACCGCCATGGAATCAACCGACTCAGCAGTACTAATCCCAACCCGTAGTAAGCCATCACCAACCACATCGGCGGCGCCTGCACATACCAGTGACCGAACGGTATCTCACTCAACCACTCCATGCTGCGGGTCATGATCGCCAGCAACAGGAGATTGGCATTGTTCAACGTCAACGTCAGCCACGGCAAAACCGCGTGGGCCAGAGTCGCCGTCAGACCGAAACTGATGATCGCCGTAAGCAGCGGGATCACCAACAGGTTTGCCACGATGCTGACCGGTGTGAACAGGTGAAAATAGAACGCCAGCAGCGGGACCAACCCGATCCACGCCGCCAGCGAGCAACTCAGCAGACGAACGCCGTGACGTGCCGCAGATTCCGCAGCGCGGCGCCATTTCGACACGAAACGGCGCGGCAGAAACGGGTCCGGGGCAACCCAGCGGTTCAGGCGCTCTTCAATACGCGGCATTAACACAACGATGGCAGCGACCACGGTAAACGAAAGGAGAAACCCGCCGTCGAAAAGCTGTATCGGTTCCCAGATCAGAAGCACCAATGCTGCCGCGGCGAGATTGTTCAATCCGTTCGTTGGCCGCACCAGCATCCAGCTCAACATCCACACGCTCGCCATCACCAATGCGCGGACCGCTCCCGGATGCGCCCCCGTGGCAAACACATACAGCGCCAGCAACGGAATCCCTGCCAAACCGCACCATCGCCGCGGAATCCGAACCAGCCGCAGAAAAACCAATAAGATCATCATCACTAATCCGACGTGCAGCCCGTTGATCGCAAACACATGGAACACGCCGGTCTGCTGGAAATCTTCGTAAGTGTCGACTGGAATGCCGGAGCGCTCACCGATGACCATCCCCACCAGCACCCCGGCCAACTTCGGCTCGTTCTCCAAACCATAGTGCAGCGCGCTCTTGAATCGCTCCTGCATCCGCAGAGACATGATGAAAAAGGGATTCCCCTGATTGTGTGCGAGGATGGTGCATGCGTCGGCCTTACGAATTCTTGCGGTGAATGCGATGTTTCGCTGCCGCAAGTAACTTGGCCAATCGAACTCGCCCGGATTGCGTGCCGGCGTCGGCACGCGCATCAACCCAGTGCATTCGATCCGGTCGCCGTATCGCAACGGTTCCACTGCCCCGGCACTTCGATCTTCAAGGAAGACCAGAATGCGCCCTTCGGCTTGAACCCAGTTCGTTGTGGTTTGGATGGCCGTTAATTGCAGCGTAAACCGCTGCCGGTCGCCTTGCGCGTTCTCCGCGTGGTTGGTGCCGCCTGCGAGAGCACTCACGATCAAACCACGGAGGCTGATGTTCTGGTCGTGCCATGCAAGCAGTCGCGTTACGTAGTGTGGGGGGAAGACAGTCGTTGCCTGCCTATACGAGAACATTCCTGCGATCAACACGAGTCCGAGCAACACTGGCAGCGAACCGCGCGTCCGATATACCATGAAAAACGCAACCAACAGTCCGATCGCGCCACAACAAAGCCATCCCAAGTGTAAGGACAGCAATGACTCCAGCCAAATTCCTGAAGCGAACACCACCGCCAACCCCGTAAGCGGTCGCTTCATACCATTAATGCACGGAAATTCCCCACCCGAACTGCATTTCGAAAAGCACGCGTGATGAAACGTTTTGCGCGGCGCACTGCTGTTGGAAGATCGTGGCCAAGCGCCAGATTGGCGGTAATCGCCGCGCAGAAGGTGCAGCCAGCGCCGTGTGCGCGGATGCCGTGCACGACTTGAGCGCTGAATTCATGCGTTACCCGTCCGTCACACAGGACGTCCACCGCCTGATTCCGCACGGGCAAGTGACCCCCTTTGACGAGAAATGGGACGCCAAACCGCTCCGACAGCGCCTGTGCAGCCGCGCGCAGATCCGCGAGCACCCGAATCTCGCGTCCCCAAAGCACTGCGGCTTCCACACAATTGGGCGTTACCACGGCCGCCTGCGGGAACAAAAGACGTTGCAGAATGGCAACAGCATCTTTTTTCAGAAGCAACGCGCCGCTCGTGGACACCATGACCGGATCCACAACGAGCTTTTGGAATTTACGACGGCGAAAACTGCTCGCGACCGCCTCGATAATGGCTGCGTTATACAACATGCCTGTTTTGGCTGCCGCAACGGGGAATGCCTCGAACACACAATTTGTCTGCGCCGCAACAACGCGCGCCGTGACCGGCTGTATGGCGCTTACGCATTGGGGGTTTTGTGCGGTGATGCAAGTGATGACGCTTGCGCCGAACACGCCATGGGCGCGAAAAGTTTTAAGGTCGGCCTGGATCCCCGCGCCGCCGCCGCTGTCCGATCCAGCCACGGTCAACGCCACCGGTATTGATTTTTGCGCCTTCATGTCAATCCAACAGCCGATTCTATCCTGACAGATAGCGGAGGGAAAAACAAAAAACCTCGGCAACGCCGGCCTTATAGCTTCGCCAGAACGCCCCGGTTGACTTCGGCGACCTTATCGGGGCCGCAGAGCAGCTCTACAAGTTTGAACGCAAACTCCATCGCCGTGCCCGCCGCCTGACTCGTCACAACAGGACCGTCCACCACGACACGTTCATCAGAGACTTTCGCTGTCGCCGCTGCGACTTCGGCGCGTACGCTCGGATGGCTGGTCGCCATGCGGTCTTTGAGCACTCCACACGCCGCCAGCACGGTCGGCGCGGCGCAGATGGCCGCGAGTCGACGATTCTTCGTCCGCAATACCTCGATGATGTGTCGAATACGCGGGTCGGCGCGGAGATTGGTCGCGCCGAGTTGACCGCCAGGCAAGACGAGCATATCGAACTCCCCGGCATGCACATCGTCAAGCGTGCAATCCGGTAGATGTTTGGTCTTGCGCGATGCCTCAATCGGCCCGGCTTGCGTCCCCGCGACCACGACTTCGATACCTGCCCTTCGAAGGATGTCGATGATGGTAATGGCTTCGATTTCCTCGAAGCCCGGGGCCAGTGGAACGAGCACTTTACTCATGGGGGCGCCTCGGGTGGATGACGCCACATCAACCTCCGTGCGGGGCTGATGGCGGCTTTATATTGCTGGCCAATTGTGAAGTTGACGGCGGCTCCTCCACGTTGCCGGCTGTTTTGGGAGACGATGGTGGATTCACATTGCTGTCCGATGCGGGCGGCACCACCATATGCGACATCTGGCGCAGGATGGCATTGCCCGTGCCGGCCTCCAACTCGAAGACGAGCGTGGTGTTGCCGATTTGGATCTTGTCGCCAGGGTTCAAGGGCGCATCGTAAATGCGCGCGCCGTTGCGGTAGGTGCCATTGGCCGAGCCAAGGTCTTTAAGAATGACCTGTCCGTTTATGAAGGTGACATCGCAGTGCACGCGCGAAACAAATGTGTCGCGCACCATGATGTCCGAGGTGGAGAGACGACCAATGATCAGCGGTTTAGCCGCACCATCGGTCGCCACCGTGAATTCCAAGGTGCGCGTGCTACCATCGGACCGGTGATGAACGAGCGCTGACATGTTTACTCTACATTCGCTTGTGTTTCCGCTCCGCGTCGGGATGATACTCAGGATCGCAACGGCTGTCCACGCGAAATCGTGCCGTTCCGATCTCGCGGCTCTGACACCAACTACACTATCATGCCATCTCTCGTCCCGCTGGCGGCCCGATTGGCTGCCATCAGCGAGTCTCCTCCCGTCGATACACTGAAGCTCTCAGTTCGGAGTCGGCGGCGGACTGAGCGTTGGCCCATGGGCCTTTGCCCGCTTGTGTTGTTTCTTGTACCGCTTAAGATAGCGTTGGCGCCGTATCCGTTTTTCCACTTTATTGTATTGCTGACTCATCAGGAATCCCTCTTTGATTTTTTAAGAAATGCAGCGATCTGTTTCTTCGCGTCGCCGACCAACGGCTCGCCGTGCGCGAACGTGGAGATTTTGAAATTCAACTCCAGTAGCCGACGGATTGACCGCATCATCTGTTTGCTGTCCTCGACGTACTGCGCCGATAACAGGCTCAGCCCTTTGCCGTTGACGTTCAGCAGCGAATCGCCGATGAAAACTATGCCGCCGGCCTGTTTGGCGTGAAAGGCTGCGCAACCGGCCGTGGCGCCCGGCAGATGAACCGCCTGCAAACCGCCAGGCAGTTTCTCACCGTCCAACACCAACACATCGATCTTCGTATCACAATCAGGCGCGGCCTTTTCGTGGGCATACACCTGGATCTCGTACCGCTTGCGGAACCAGTCAGCATCGCGGTCGTGATTGGCGCTGGTTAGAAAGACGCCGACCGGCTCTCCCAATGCCTCCAATTGTTTAACGACTGCTGCCGCGGGTTTCATTGGATCTATGAACACCACGCCATCCGCTGTCTTCAGCGCGTAACTGTCGAAATCAACCTTCCACTGAACGTGGAAACTCGACCAGCCGTACAGATTTTTGACGATTTCCCGTAAACGGGTTGCCGGTTTCATGTCGTGGTCTGTCTGGACAAATCCTCGCGGTCGCAGCTTGCTGTGACCCAACTGGCCCCGAAACCATTCGGGGCTGGCTGCAGAGTTTACGCCGAGAGCGCGTCGGTGGCAAGCTGTGTGTTCGTGAACGAGCGAACAATAGGACAGTCGAAACTTCGGGCTGGGTGATTAAGGGCAAAAGAGAAGCCCCCCGAATGTTCGGGGGGCTTCCTGCTGCGTCGTTCCAACAGAGGTTAGAACTTGACGTTGATTTCGCCGCGGATCTCCTGCGCCGTGGACGCGGTGACACCGCTAAACGCGCTGCCTGGCACGAACACGCCGTAGACGAGTTGAACACGAACATCCTTGCTGTAGTCATAACCAGCAATGGCGTCGACTTCACAACCCACATTGTCGCTGGCCGCCGAGCCGACAAAGCCGAAGCCGCCGAAGTCTGTATTCGCGCTGCTTGCCACGTTCACGTTCCCGTTCGCCTTGAGGTAGTAGTACCCTTCAAGAGCCAGTGACGTGTTCTTGGACGGTTTCACCGAAGCGCCAAGGTTGAAGATATGGATATTGGAATACGCGGGGTTGAACAAATATCCATTGTAGCCGTAGTTAAACCACGGGATGAACGTACCCCCTTTGCCGCCACCTGAGGCATAGGTGTAGTTGGCGTTAAAGGAAGGCGTCCACTTGACATCCTTCAGTGTGTACTGCGTCCCAAGGTTCACCAGCCACGCACTCAGACTCTGGGAACCGAATTCATATGCGCCTTCGGCCCAGATATCCAGGTTCTTTATTGGCGCCAAGTCTGTGCGCAGCCCCATGATTACGGGCGAGGCGCCTCCAGCTGTCGGAGGAACCCGAGTGCTGACGAAGTTTGCGGAACCAGGTTGTGAGACATACCCGAGGTACGCTTCCACATCCTTAATTGGCGAGTTAGCCATCTCATAACGGGCATTAAGGAACAGCAGATCCGAGCCGCCATGGCCGCTGTTGACTGAAGTAAAGAAGGACCGCTCTACGAGCTTGGCCCCAACCACGTCGACGACTAGCGGGTAGAAGTCCAGCACGAGCCGGGCCGCGTCGTAGTTATACTCCTGCTCGGCGCTGCTCAAGATCATGCCGCGACCGTAGTTTAGGTACTGACGGCCCAGCTTCAACGTCGCTGCGCTCCAGAATATCTCGTTGAACTGCACATAGGCTTCGTCAATCCCGACATCCCAGCCCCTGTTGATTCTTGTCGTGCTCCAGCCGGCGCCAGACGTTCCAAGCGATTCGTCGCCAGCACCCCACAGACCTTCGGCCCTTATTGTGACCACCGCGAGGATGTGATCTTCCAAGTCAGCCTCGACGGTGACGCGCGTCCGCTGGGAGATGAATGACGTGTCTGCCGGCTTTGTCCCTGTCGTGTTTTGTACAACATCGTTCAGGTAATACCCGCGTATGCGGATATCGCCGCTAATGCGAATGTTTTGCACATCCGCGAATGTGTTAGCAGCCAGCCCCCCAAAGGCAATCAGCGCACATACCACACTTAGTTTCTTCACTGTTTCCTCCTTATGTTAACGTTTCCCACCTTAATTCATTAACAACATGGGACGTACTCTGCGAAAACTCTTCTTTCGGCTTGCGCCCCCTCCTGTTAATCCACGAGCCAACTCCTTGATTGGGCGCCATTATGCCGACAGTCATTTCGCTGTCAAGCGCCAAAAACACCTTTTTTACACGCAATCCCTTAGCGGCCAAGGTGCAGGAATAGCCTGTTTTTCCCGCCTATAACCCTCCCCGAGGCGGGGAAACGCGCCGAAACGCAAAGAAAAATAGGGAAACCGCAGCCGCGCCGCCAACGGTGGGAGGCGTTATGCCGACGCCAGGATGCGACGGGATTCGTCGAGGAAGATGCCCCGGAAGTTCATCCGCAAGGCATCGGGATTAGTGGCCTTCACGAGGGCTTCCTCTTCTGTAATGAGTTCTGCCTTTACCAACTTGTAGAGCGCCTGATTGAAGGTCTGCATGCCGTCTTCAGTCCCTGTTTCAATGGCGGCGTGGAGTTTGTCGAGATGGTTGTCTTCGATCATTTTGTGCACCGTCCCCGTATTGACCATGATTTCCACCGCCGGCACCACGTTGCCACTAGGGGCCGGCACCAGTCGCTGGCAGATGACCGCCTGCATGCTCGACGCCATCTGACGACGGATCTGGTCGCGTTCGTGCGCCGGAAAGAAATCCAGAATGCGACCAATAGCCTGATATGCCGTAGTCGTGTGGAGCGTGGTCAACACCAAGTGTCCCGTATCGGCTGCAGCCAGCGCAGCCATGAACGACTGGCTGTCGCGCATTTCGCCGATCATAATTACGTCAGGATCCTGGCGCATGACGTGGACGAGCGCCCGGTCGAAACTCAGCGTGTCCATCCCTACCTCACGCTGCTCGATCACAGACTGTTTGTCCTCAAAAACGTATTCGATGGGGTCTTCGAGCGTGACGATGTGGCATTTCTCTGTCAGGTTGATGTGCTCGATCATCGCCGCCAAGGTGCTCGACTTGCCACAACCCGTCGTGCCCGTGACCAGCACTATCCCGCGTTCAGCGTTGGCGATCTTGCCGAGTTCCTCGGGTAGGTTAAGTTCTTTAAATGATGGGATGTGCGCCTTAACGTAGCGCATCGCGATCGCCGGTTCGCTGCGTTGCTGGTAGACATTTACGCGGTAGCGGCCGAGTTTGTCCGCAAAGTAGGAGAAATCCACTTCTTTTTCCCGATCAAGCCGCGCCTGCAAGTGTTGCGGCAGCAGATAGTGAACGATTTCCTGCATGAGCTCGAGCGTTGGAGGATCGATTTGTACTGGAAATAGCTGGCTGGCCACGCGGATGGTCGGGGAACGGTTCGCCTTGATGTGTATATCGGAAGCACCCATGTTGATGGCGAACTTCAACAGGTTGTGCAGGTATTCCATACCGGTCTAACAGTTGATGCAAATATGAGAGGGCCTGTCTGGAGACACGGCCAATTGCGATCCGATGCGCTCAGGGAGATCGAGAAATACCAGCGACACCTCGAATCGCCTGTCTTTTTGCCGTGGCAGACATTGCACGACCACACCGCGACAACCCACATGTTGATCACGCCGCGCCGCTGCCTTGGGTAAATGCATTTTCACGCCTACTTCCATCCACTCCGGTATGGACCGTTCCGTTGAAAACGTCACACCATTCTGACTTAGGTGGGAAACTTTTTCGAGAACCGCAGCCTTCCGCGAGTGTTTTGCCTTCAATTCCGTACCAAATACACCCGAATCGTCTCGTCTTGTCGCAGCCATGGTTCTTCTGTAATCCTCTTGAAAAGACAACAGCGTTACTTAGCACCAAACCCTGCCGTTGTCAATGGCTCCGCGCCTTCCCTCACCATTGGATGACGCAAGACGCCCAGGTCAGTCCGCCGCCAAACACGACAAGCAAAATCAAGTCGCCCCGCTGGAATCGTCCTTCACGCGCCGCTTCATCCAGCGCAATCGCCACCGACGCCGCCGAAACATTGCCATAACGGTTGAGGTTCACGTACACCTTGTCCATCGGCGCGCCGAGCCGGTCGGCAAGCGCCTGGATAATGCGCAGGTTCGCCTGGTGTGGGATGATGCATCGGATGTCGGCCACAGTCAGATTGCAGCGCCGTAACGCCTCTTCCGCTGCGGTCTGCATCGCCACTACGGCGCTCTTATACACCTCGCGGCCCGCCATTTTAATATAGTGCATCTTGTCGCTGACAGATTTTCCCGAGGCGGGACACCGCGCCCCGCCGCCCGGCACCTTCAACAGATCGGCCAAGGAGCCATCTGCACCCATGCACGTCGTCAGAATTCCGTGCTCCTCGCCACGGCTCTGGAGAACCGCCGCTCCCGCGCCATCTCCGAACAACACACACGTGTTGCGGTCCTCCCAATCCACGATGGTCGACAGTTTCTCCGCGCCGATGACCAGCACCGTGTCGTACGTGCCCGACATGATGAATTGCTGGCCAATCTCCAGCGCGTATAGAAAACCTGAGCACGCCGCTTCCATGTCAAACGCCGCCGCGCGTTTCGCGCCGATCTTCTGTTGTACCAGACACGCAGTGGAGGGAAATATCATGTCGGGCGTGCATGTGGCGCAGACGATTAGATCGATGTTCTCCCCGCTGACGCCAGCCTGTTCCATTGCCCGCCGGGCCGCTTCAGCGGCCATGTCCGAGGTGCATTGTTCCGGTGCGGCAATGCGCCGTTCCTTGATGCCGGTACGAGTGGTGATCCACTCATCGGTGGTGTTCACCGTCTTCTCCAAATCAGCATTGGTCAACACGCGTTCCGGCACATACGACCCCGTGCCGACGATGTGCACGGGTCGGGAAGGCCGACGCGACCTAGGGCTGTGCAATTGTGGTTTGCTGGATTTGGTCATGGACTTGTTTGATGCGCTCGATGATGTGTTCGTTGAACTGGCCCTCGACAAACTCCGTGGCCAGTCGGATGGCGTTCTTGATCGCTTTCGGCGTGCTGGCGCCGTGCGCCTTGATGCAGATACCGTTGATGCCGAGCAACACCGCGCCGCCGTACTCATCAGGATCGATCCTGCGAATGAAGGCCTTGAAGGCGCCGCGCGCCAACAGGCCGCCGAGCATCCGTACTGGATTTCTGGCTATTTCATGCTTCAGCCATTTGCCCAGTACCCGTGTGGTGCTCTCACAGGATTTCAGCACCGCGTTGCCGACGAATGCGTCGGCGACGATCACGTCGGCGATGTTCGCGAACAAATCGTGCCCATCAATGTTTCCAACGAAATTCAAGCCCGTCTGCTTCAACAGCCGATGAGTTTCCAAGGTCAATTCGTTGCCTTTCATGTCCTCCGAGCCAATGGAGAACACGGCCACCCGTGGGTTCTTGTACTTCAGAATCTGTTGCGAATACAAACTGGACATCACCGCGTATTGCACCAGGTTTTCCGGACGAGGTTCGAGGTTCACACCGACATCCATCAGCACAAATACATTGTCGGGTGCGGGAATCAACACGGCTAGACCGGGCCGATCCACCCCCTCCAACATCCGTAGCTTAAGCAGGGCCGCCGTCATCAACGCGCCTGTGTTGCCCGCTGAGACGATGGCATCCGCCTCGCCTTGTTTGACGAGGTCGATGGCGCGGTTCATCGAGCTGTCCTTCTTGCGCCGCACCGCCTGCACGGGTGGATCGTACATCTCGATGACCTCGCTGGCGTGGACAATCTCGAGGCGGGAGTCCGCCAACTCGTGCTGGCGAAGTTCCGCTTCGATCCGCGGCCTGTCGCCAACCAGATAGAGACGGGAAATGTGGTCATTACTGCGCAGGGCTTCCACCGCGCCCGCAACGGGATTAGCCGGCGCAAAATCGCCACCCATCGCATCGACGGCAATCTTCATGACCAGATGCTATGCGGGGCTGACTGACATGATCTGCCGTCCCTTGTAGTAACCGCAGGACGGACAGACGCGATGCGTTCGTACTTGCGCGCCGCATTGGGCGCACACGGAGGTTTGCTGCGCCTGGAGCCGATTGGCTGCCTTGCGCGTGCGCCTCCGCATCTTGGACATTCTTCGTTTTGGGACACCCATGAAAGTCTCTCTCTCTGTGGTTTATTTTAGTTTCAATTCGTCCAACTTGCCCCACCGCCCCGAAAACTTTCGGAGGCCCTCACACGAGCAACGGCGGATATTCAAATCCTGGCCGCACACAGGGCACAACCCCTTGCAGTCCGGGTCGCACAATGTTCGTTGCGGAAGCTGCAACAGAATATCTTCGCGGATGTTCTCCGTCAAGTCCATGAAGTCCTCGCCGTGCAGTTCGTGGTGGAACACGAAATCCTGCACCGCGAGCGGCAGTTTGAGCGTTTTCAGGCACCGTCCGCACCGCGCAGTGACCGGCGCGCGCAACGTGCCCGTTACAAGCAATGCGCCACCTTGCACCTGTGCGTGAAGCTCGTACTCAATCTCTTTCCCGAACCGGACGTTCGGGTCTTCCAATTCGAGAATCGCGGCGGGTTCGGTGCCGCGCAGGGTTTCCCCTCCTTCAGGGATGCGTTTGACGTTGATCTTCATCGTGTCTTCCATTTCCCGCTCTTGCACGCAAGAACAGGGACGATGGCGCGTCCTGCTACCGGGCGCGCAACTTACGTTTCAACGCCTGTTTGACCGCTCGCGGCACAAAACTGTTCACGTCGCCGCCGAGCGCCGCAATCTGCTTCACCATCCGCGAACTGACAAATGCCAATTCTTCCTTCGGCGTTAGGAAAATTGTCTCGATTCCCGGATCCATCTTGCGGTTAAACAGCGCCAGTTGCAGCTCGTACTCGAAATCCGATACCGCCCGCAACCCGCGTACCATCACCGCAGCCTTCTTCCGCTGGGCGAACTTAACCAGCA
>JBEKLX010000061.1:0-11719 GCA_050008795.1 Verrucomicrobiia bacterium
GTTCAAGTTGTCGGTCGCCAATACCGTTAACAATCTTGGTCCCGACGATCTCCCGCACCTGTTCGAGCGATTCTGGCGCAAGGATGCTTCGCGCACTTCCCCCGAGCACGCCGGCTTGGGACTGTCCCTAGCTAAAGCGTTTGCCGGATTGCTCGGAATGCAGATTCGCGCCGACCTCGTCAGCCCTGACACACTCGTGCTTTCGCTGGAAGCTCCGATGGCTGCGTAGCGGCAATCCTCTTTGGATACTTCATGGCGGTGGTAATGACCCGGTAATGTTTCTTCTGCGAAGGTGCGCCTGTTGCGGAGAACACCGCAAATAATGCGCTACGTTTTCTATAAGGCACTTTTGTATTTAACCGGTCTGTCGCTGGGGGTTGCCTCCACTTTAGCTGAACCGGCCCGCCCGGTGTTCGAGATTCACGCAACCACGAAACCACCCGTTATTGACGGCAAGCTTGACGATTCCTGTTGGCAGGATGCGCCCGCGCTGACCAATTTCACTCAGGTTCTCCCGATCGAAGGCGCATCGCCCACCGAGCGCACCGAAGTCCGTTTCCTTTATGACCGCGACTATCTCTACATCGCGGTGCGCTGTTTTGACAGCGAGCCGGAGAAAATCATCGCCAAACAGATGCAGCACGATGCTTCCTTCGATTCCGACGACTTCGTGAAGATCGCATTCGATACTTTTTTCCGTCAGCGCGACGGTTACTTCTTCGCCGTGAATCCAGTGGGTGCTCGCACGGAAGGACTAATTGAGAATTTCTCGGAGGAAAATGGGCTTTGGGACACGGTCTGGCAGGCTCGCGCTCGTATAGACGCACAAGGCTGGACGGCGGAAATCGCCATTCCATTCAAGAGTCTCTCGTTCGACCCGCAACGCGACGCGTGGGGCTGTAACGTCGAGCGCGTCATCCGCCGTAAACAGGAAACCGTGCGCTGGACGGTGCTCTCGCGGGCAAAGGACATGACTTCTTTGGCTGATTTCGGCGAACTGCGCGGTCTGCAGGGCATGAAGCAGGGTTTGGGATTGGAAGTAAAGCCGTTCATCAGCCTCAGGTACCACGATGATGCTACGACACACGATACCGGCTCGAAGTTCAAACCGGGCGGGGACATCACCTACAACATCACGCCCTCGCTCAAAGCTAACGCCACGTTCAACACCGATTTTGCCGAGGCGGACGTTGATGATCGCAAGGTGAACCTAACGCGTTTCCCTCTGTTCTTCCCGGAAAAGCGCGATTTCTTTCTGCAAGATTCGTCGTTATTCAGATTCGGCGGCCTGGATGAATCGGTCCTGCCTTACTACTCGCGCCGCATCGGCCTCAGTGACAACGGCCAACAAGTGAACCTACTCGCAGGTGGGCGGCTCACTGGCCGCATTGGCGACCTCAGTGTCGCCCTGTTGGACGTGCAGCAGGACGCATACAGCATCAGTCCGACGAACCGCATCCAGTCGAAGAATCTTTTTGTGGGTCGCGTCTCGATGCTGGTGCTGGACGAATCGAATGTCGGCATGATCTTCACGCATGGCGACCCGCTGTCCAATGGCGATAACACGCTGGCTGGATTTGACTTCAACTATCTCAATAGCCACCTGCCAGATGACAAGACGCTCGTGGGGCACGCATGGGCGATGGGCAGTTCGTCCGGCAGCGCGGACGGCAATGACGCGGCGTTCGGCGTCAGCTTGGAATTT
The DNA here is from genome assembly GCA_050008795.1 of Verrucomicrobiia bacterium. Taxonomy (GTDB): domain Bacteria; phylum Verrucomicrobiota; class Verrucomicrobiia; order Palsa-1439; family Palsa-1439; genus CAIKBP01. The sequence continues at coordinate 1,706 of JBEKLX010000061.1, forward strand.
CCGAACGAACCGCTCGAAGCAGATGTTTCCTTCCGTCAGATCGGCAAGAAGTTCGACCCCGGTCTCGGGTTCATCGAGCGAGATGGCATCCGCGACTACAGCGGTTCGGTAACGTATACATGGCGACCGAACACTGCCTGGCTTCGCAGCATTTCCCTGGGCGCTGAGCCTAGTTTCACCACTGACCTCGATAGTCGGCTGGTTGCCGAAGATCACAGCGTGCCAGTTTTAACGCTGAGCACACCCGCTGGAGACAAGTTAACCTTGAAATACAATCTCGTCCGCGACGTCGTGGACGAATCGTTCGACATTCTGCCCGGCATCGTGATTCCGTGCGGCAATTATTTCTATAGCCAATTCAACCCCTCATTCCAGAGCAGCGCAGCCCGTCCCGTCAGCGTAGGCTTCCAGTTCAGCGGTGGCGATTTTTATACCGGCACCGAGCGCGACTATAAAGCCACGCTCGACTGGCGGCCTTCGCGTTACGTGACTGCGGGCCTTGCTTATGAACTGGATGAGATCCGGCTGCGCGAAGGCAGTTTCAATGTGCGGATTGTCAGTGCCAAACTGAATCTCTCGTTCACGCCCGACCTATCATGGAATACCATCGTCCAGTATGACAACGTCTCCAGCGAGGCGGGCCTGAACAGTCGCGTTCGCTGGACATACCATCCCGGCAGCGATCTGTTTTTGGTCGCCAACCAGGGATGGAATTTTAACCAGTGGCGATTCCAACAGCTTACAAGCGAGTTAGTCTTGAAGGTTGGGGCAACGTTTCGATTCTGACGAACCGTAAAGATGTTTCACTCTCGAATTGCTGGCTACATCGCTACGCAACTGGTAGAGTCAAACTGCTGTATCGATAAACTGAATCTGAATGGCATCAAGGCCACCAATGAAAGTAGTCCTGAATCAGCTTGTTGACACCGGGCGCAAGACGCGTTGGCTGAACCGCACCGTGCTCGGCATTGGGCTGGCGTCGTTGCTCAGCGATTGGTCGCACGAGATTGCGACGGCGGTGATGCCGGCGTTTCTCGCCACAATGGGCGCGGCTGCAGCATGGCTCGGCATCATCGAAGGCGTGTCGGATGGCTTATCCAGCTTTGTCAAGATGGGCTCCGGTTATTACACCGATCATTTGAAACGCCGTAAACCGATTGCAGTAGTCGGTTACATTGTCACTGCCACGGGAACGGCGTGCATCGGATTGGCTACACAGGCGTGGCATGTGTTGTTGTGTCGCTCGAGCGCGTGGCTGGGACGCGGCGTGCGGACGCCGGTGCGCAAGGCGTTGCTCGCGGCGGCGGTCACGCCGGAAACCTACGGACGCGCTTTCGGGTTCGAACGGATGATGGATACCTGCGGCGCGATTGTCGGTCCGGTGACCGCGACGATTCTGCTGGCAGCGTTCGCCGGCAATTTCTCCCGCGTCCTGCTGGTGACGCTAATCCCGGGCTTGCTGGCGGCGGTGGCGATTGCGTTTCTGGTCGAGGAAAAGGAACGCATCCATGTGAAGTACATTTCCTTTCGCACGCGGCTGACGGCGTTGCCGAAACCGTTTCAACGGTTCCTGCTGGCGGTGGGATTGTTCGGCGCAGGCGATTTTGCGCACACGATGTTGATTCTGTTGGCAACGCAGAAGCTGAAACCGCAGTACGGAGCAGGCGGAGCCGCCACCATCGCGGTGTCACTGTACGTGCTGCACAACGTGTTGTACGCCGGGTTCGCATTCGTGGCCGGCTGGCTGGCCGATCATTTCGACAAACGCGCGCTGTTGGCGGGTGGGTATGCGCTGGCAGCCGTGATGGGGCTGGTGCTGATGTTTGCGCCCATGACTCTTCCGTTGCTGGCGGTGGTGTTCGTCCTTGCCGGTATTTACGTCGCTACGGAAGAAGCTCTGGAAGATTCATTGGCGGCGGAGTTGGTGGACAAGGAACAGCACGGAATGGGTTTCGGAGTGTTGGCAACGGTCAACGGCATCGGCGATTTCGTTTCGAGCATTGTGGTGGGCGTGTTATGGACTGTGTGTGGGACGCGAGTGGCATTCGCGTACAGCACGGTATTGTTCACCGCGGGCGCTGTGGCGGTGTGGCGGTTGCGGAAGGCGTGAGCTTGCCCCGCCCGGTGCGGGGCAGCGGCTTGCCCGCCTGCGGCGGGCTGGCCCTCGCCTTGGGCGGCTCCTTCCGCACATGCGGCGGTCATCGCCTGTAACGAGGTTTTAGGTGAGCTTCGCACCAGGGGACCTGAAGGCCGAATTGCAACCGAAGATTGTTATTGACAACATTCGTCCAAAGTGGCATTTTCTAAAAAGATTAGATGGAGTGTGAAGCGAGAACCTGAAGATTGTTCTTGCTGACATTCGTCTAAAGCGGTATATTTGGCGAAGTAAGTAAATAGGGTGTGGAACCAAAAACCAAACGGAAGGGGAAATAGTATGAAGAAAGTATTCGCGGTAATTGCGGTGGCTGCGTTGGTGGGTGTCACCAGCAGCTGGGCGGCGGTGGTCACGAATGTGGCGGATCATCTTGACCTTACCATCAAAGGTAAACTCAGTACCAAGGCAACGGTAACCGGAGCGGATCTGGCTGCCGGCACGGTTTCGTGGTTGTCGCTGGATCTTGTGACCGACAACGTGGCGACGACGAACGCCGTGGCTGCGTTAAAGGACGTTAAGTACGCTTCGCTGACCATGGCTACCAATACTGGCACGGTCGTAACGAACAATACGATTGTGGGCACGACAACGAACCTAGCCGGCTACACGGGGACCGGGACAGCGACGGCCACCCTTTCGAACGGTTGGGTGTTGACCTTTGTGGCTGCGACGAACATCGTGGCGACGGGGCCGACGACCAACATTGTGAATGCGGCAACAAACGTTGTGTACGGGACGCTGACCATGGCTACCAATACTGGCACGGTCGTGGCGGGAACGAATGATACTACGGGCGTTACCAACAGCATTACGGGGACCACGACAGCGACGGCCATCCTTTCGAATGGTTGGACGTTGACCTTTGTGGGCCTGACAACGAATGTTTATACGACGACCACGGCGACCAACAGCATGGAGGCGATCGGAAAGTATAACAGTCCATCTAACGCTGTTGTATATCTTGGTGGAATAGCTTACGTTGATCTGACGCCTACTTCGCAGAAGAGCGACAAGTTTGTCGGTGCCTTCCAAGGAACATCTGGCAAGGCCACTAATGCAGTGATACTGGTTTCTGGCACGTCGAAGACAAAAGTGACGGGAACCACCACGAACACGACTCTCAATGCGAAGATCCAGGGCATTTGGGATAATGGTGTCAGCACCATCACGGGCACGCTCAAGAGTCCGTAACAGTTGCGACCTGTTGTAACGCAACATAATTAGAATGCGGGGAAGGCGAGAGCGCCTTCCCTCAGTTACCGCGATGCGGGGAGGGTGTTTCTCACCCTCCCCGTTTCCGTTTTTTTGCTCTTTCCTCGAGTTATCGCAAGCCGAAGATAACTATCCCTGCGAATAAGCCCGGGGCAACAGTTCACGGATTGCTCATGGGTCAACCCGCCATGCCGGGGCTGATCCTTGGCTCGATGGTGTAATCAAGACGCATCCCCCCGCCTGCGGCGGGCAGGGTTTTTGCATTGCAGAGGCCGGGGGTTGCCGTTACAACTCGCGCAGGTCATGCCGAACATTGTCTATTTTGATTTGGAGACGCAGAGAAGTGCTGCCGATGTGGGCGGCTGGGACAGGAAGCGCGATATGAAGATGTCAGTCGGCGTGACCTTCAGTACTGGCGATGGCCAATATAGGATTTACGACGAAGCGCACGTCGACGATCTCGTCAAACAACTCATGCGCGCCGATCTCGTCGTGGGGTTCAACATCATCAACTTCGATTACGAGGTGTTGGCCGGCTATTCACCGCTGGATTTGCGCGCCGTGCCAACATTGGATTTAATGAAAGACATCGAGGATAAACTTGGTTTCCGCTTGTCACTGGACGCCGTTGCCAAGGCGACGCTCAAGGCGCCGAAGATTGCCGATGGTCTGCAGGCGTTGCGGTGGTGGAAGGAAGGCAAGCTGATGCAGATTGCCGAGTACTGCTGTTTCGACGTGAAAATTACCAAGGAAGTCCACGAGCACGGCCATGCCCACGGCGAAGTCTCTTACACCGACCGTTTCGGCCAGAAACGGGCAGTGAAGGTGAAGTGGTGAAGCTGAACGCGGCGAGGCGGTTCGTTGTCAAAGGTGGACATGAGGAAGAAGCTGTGGGAATTCTGGTGGGAGTGGGCGAAGCCGCTGCTGATTGTGGTTGCCATCATGGCTCCGTTGCGGTCGGTGGTGGCGGACTGGAATGACGTGCCCAGCGGTTCCATGATGCCAACGGTCCTAGTCGGCGACCGCATCGTCATCAACAAGCTGGCGTACGACCTGAAGGTCCCTTTTTCCACCATACGACTCTCGACGTGGTTGGATCCACAGCGTGGCGACATCATTGTGTTTCGTTCGCCGGCGGACGGAATACGGTTCGTGAAACGTGTGGTGGCAGCACCTGGAGACCTCATTGAATTGCGGAACAATCGCCTCTTCATCAATGATCAACCCGCGGAATACGAGCGGGTGGACAGCAGTGTGGATGCTGCATCGGTTCTCAGTGAAACCGTCTTCGGCAAGACTCATCCCGTGATGATCGAGCCGCAAAGACCGGCGCTACGATCGTTCGGACCGGTGCGCGTGCCCGCAGGACGTTACTTCGTGATGGGCGACAACCGCGACAACAGTTTTGACTCTCGTTATTTCGGGTTCGTATCGCGTGACCGCGTTATAGGGCGCGCGACCACGGTGGCGATGTCGTTCGACCGTGACCACCATTGGCGTCCGCGGTTAAACAGATTCTTGCAAAGCCTGTCATAGCTCGCTGTCGTCAACCGCGCCCCGCTTCGACCGTCGTCACGGGATCATTTGACCTGAAACGCGTTGGCAGTAGCGCCGTTGGTCAGGACGAAACCTTTCGCGGCAGCCGTGAGATCAGTATTCTTGATGACGATACCGCTGTTTTTGTCACCTTGGGCTTTGATGACAGCCTCCGCACCCGCCGGATACGTCAAGTGATCGAGTACTGAGTTTTTGGCATCGAACATATTCAGCACCGGGCCTTTGCTGTTCAGAATCTCGACGTTCTCGCACGTGATGTTCTCCGTATCCATCCAAACCATGCCGCTCTTGGCGCTGATCGAGACGTTCTTCATGTGAATACCGTTGATCGGCATTTCGGGAAGCCCTTGAAGCAGGACGGCAGTTCGTGCGCCGCGGCAGATAACGTTCTCGATGTAGATGTCGCGAAACTGCGATGTCTCCTCGCTCACTGCCACTTCTTTTTGCGCGCTCATCGCCAGGTCGCCCTTGGCGTCCAGCGGGGCTTTGCCGCCATAATACATATTGAAACCGATCGCCTCGGTTTCAATATCCGTCATCCGGATGTTGGAGATATAGATCTTCTCGACGACTCCGCCGCGCCCACGTGTGCTCTTGAAACGCAAACCAACATCGGTGCCCATGAAAAGGCAATTGTTGACGCGCACATTGCGCACGCCGCCAGACATTTCGCTGCCTATGGTGAACCCGCCGTGCGCGTGATAGACGATGCAGTCTTCAATCAACACGTTTTCCGTCGGCGCGCCAATGCGGCGGCCGGACACATCCTTTCCCGACTTCAGACAGATGCCGTCATCGCCGACATCAAACTTGGAATTGCGCACGACGACGTTGCGGCACGACTCCAGATCGAGAGCGTCCGTATTCTGTCCATACCACGGGCTGTAGGAAATAATGTTGCGGATGGTGAGATCTTCGCAAAGGGTCGGGTTCAGGGTCCAGTTCGGCGAGTTCTGGAAAGTGACCCCTTCCAGCAACACCTTGCGACAGTTGATTAGCTTCAACAGCTTCGGCCGCAAAAATTGGTGAGCAGGCTCGTAGTCCTCCAGCTTGAAAGACTTGCTGGCATGTAATTCTTTCACCAGCTTGTCTCCATCCATGGCCTCCTGGCTGGGCCACCATGTCCCGCCACCTTCGGCTACCACGCCCCCGGATTTGGTTAGAGCCTCCCATTGATTCTCGGTCAGCTTCGATTTCTTAAACGGTCGCCATGCATCGCCGCTGCCATCAATGACCCCATGGCCCGTGATGGCGATATTCTCCAGGTTTTCTCCGTAGATGGGGGAAGTCGACAACACTTCCTTTTCACCCTTCACATCGGACACCATCAAGGGATATTGTTTGTAGTCGGAAGTGAATTGAAGGAGCGCTCCTGTTTCCAGATGCAGCTCGACATTGCTCTGAAGGCGAACCGGCCCCGTCAACCAGAATCCGGGCGGAATAATCAGTTTCCCGCCGCCTTTCTCCGCAAGCGAAGAAATGGATTTATTGATGATTTCCGTGTTGAGCGTTTTCCCGTCGCTCGATCCGCCGAGGTCGGCGAGATTCAGAACCTTGGCGGGAAATGCCGGCTCCTTGACCTGCGGCATTTGGAACTGATCGGACGCTGCTGCTTTGACCGTCGATACCGAAAGACCGAATAGTAACCAGAGACAAATGAGCGATCGCGTATTGAAGTTCTTCCATAACGTGGAGGCAGATGGATTTTGGGAATAAAAGCGTTTCATGGTGGGCTGGACATCTACCACGGTGGCACAGTGTTGACAAGCGAAAGCCAATCGCTAAGCGTATTTTTAGGCGGGTAGGGGAGCGATGAAGAATTTGAAGTTTTTTGTAACGAAAATCGCGTTAGTATTGTCCAACAGGCACAGGTATAATTCGAGGCATGAACCGCTTTGGATCCCTTAGTTGGAAACCAATAACAAAAGGAGCATCGACATGAGAAGTTGGTATATCACTATGGCTGTAGCGGCGTTACTGGCCGCCAACGGCGTCCGCGCCCAAGGCACGAATGAAAATGTAAAACCCACTCTTCCTCAGGGGGAGAGATCCGCGGCACGCGCGCGATTGGCCGACGTGTTGCTGGCGCCGCGCATTGCCGACGAACTGTCACTGACCGACACGCAGAAGGCCAAACTGAAGGACCTCGACACCGCATTCGTCAAGGAGCGTGATGAATGGCGTGCCGCACATAAAGAGGTTGGAACCGAGATGCAGAAACTCCGTGAGGAAGCCAGTGCCGCCCGCAAAGCCGGCGACAATGCCAAGCTGGAAGATACCCGCAAAAAGATGCAGGGACTGTCCGCGCCGATAATGGAGTTGAGACGGAAATACATGGACCAGTTCCGCGCCACGCTGACCAACGAGCAGAAGCAGAAGCTCGCCACGGCATTGGAACAAATGCAAGAGCGTTGGGCTAATCCTCCTCCGGGCACAAAAGGGAACCCCGCTACTACGCCTGCGGCGCCGAAGCCGGCAGAATAAACCGTTTAACGTCGTCGAAACAGTGCGACGAAGGCGCCATCCACGTTGTCGCGCGGCGGAAACATAGAACGCGTCGTTTCGAGCGTGAACTCCGGGTGTTGCCTGGAGAATCGCTCGGCGACGCGTTCATTCTCTTCGCGCTCCAGACTGCACGTACTGTACACCAACACGCCGCCCGGACGCGTCAATCGCGCTGCTGCGGCCAGCAGTTTTTCCTGCAGCGCGGTCAGCCGCGCGATTTCCTTCTCTTCAATCCGCCACCGCAAATCCACGCGCCGCCGCAACACGCCCGTGTTCGAGCATGGGGCGTCCACCAGCACGCGATCGAATTGCGCGTTGCGGAGACTGCCATCCAGCCGTTCAGTTCTGGGCAAGGCAAATGTCGTCACGATCGTTACGCCGAGCCGTTTGCAATTCTCCACCACCAGCCCGAGCCGCGAATTCGATGAATCCGCTGCGATGATGCGCCCGCGATTCTGCATCTTCTGGGCGATGTAAGTCGTTTTGCCGCCCGGCGCGGCGCACATGTCCAGCACCGACTCACCGGGTTGCGGATCGAGCACGTCCACGGCAATCAAGGTGGATGGGTCCTGGATATAGAACTCTCCGTTCGCCAATGATTTAGTTCGGAACAGTTCGGCCGGATCGGCCACCTTCCAAGCGAGCGGGTGGAACGCGACAGGCTCTGCGACAATGTCGGATGGCTTGCCTGCGATCTTTAGCATGTTGACCCTGAGATATACTGGCGGTGGCGTATTATTCCATTCGCACAGCGCCTCGGTTTGTTCCCGTCCCCAGCGTGTGACCCATCGCTCCCACAACCAGCGCGGATGCGAGTAGTACACCCATGGTTCCATTTGTCGTTTTTCGCGCAATGCCGCCAGCAACGACGCGCGCTCGCGTGCCGCGCGCCGCAACACGGCATTGGCGAACTTTGCTTCGTCGGCGCTGGCGCGTTCTTTGGTCAACTCGACCATTTCATGCACAGCCGCGTGGGCCGGGATTTTCTTCAGGAAAAAAAGTTGGTAAAGGCCGAGATCAATCAACGAGGCGACGGTCGCGCGTGGCGGCTTGCGCGTGAGTTGCCCGCGAAGGAATTCGAGCGCCAGCCGCTGGCGCAGGCAACCGTAGAACAACTCGGTCGCCAGCGCACGGTCAACCTTGCTCAACTGCGACGACGCCAGTGCTCGCTCCAATAACGTGTCGGCGAACACGCGAGAGCTTGGCCAATCCCGCTCGGAGCGGGACAAGCACTGGAGCAGATCAGCGGCAACAACGCGCGCGTTCACGTCGCGAAGTTTACCGTGAATCGTATTCGAGGCGAGTACAATCCCGCTTGCGGCTTTTCAGGCGCGTCGGAAAAATGTTTCCTCGGCCGTGTCTTTCGTGTATTCCGTGGTGTGGTCGATGAAGGTTCCATATTTCGATTTGAAGGCGCAGTATGCGGCGATGCGGGAAGAAATCCTCAGCGCTCTGGATCGTGTCTGCCAAAACGCGTCATTCATACTGGGCGAGGAAGTCGCGCAATTCGAGAAGGAGTTCGCCGCATATTGCGGGGTGAAACACTGCGTAGCACTGAATTCCGGCACAAGCGCATTGCACGTCGCGTTGTTGGCCGCCGGTGTCGGCGCCGGTGACGAAATCATCACCACGCCGAACACATTCATTGCCACCGCCGAGGCGATTTCTTACACGGGCGCGAAACCGGTGTTTGTTGATATCGATTCCGCCACCGCAAACATTGATCCCCGGTTGATTGCCCGGGCAATCACACCAAGAACCAAGGCGATTCTGCCGGTACATCTGTACGGTCGGCCCGCCTCGATGGACGCGATTCTGGAAGTTGCGGCACGGCAATGTCTAGCGGTCATTGAGGATGCCTGCCAGGCGCACGGCGCGCGGTACCGCGGAAAGCGAGTTGGTGGGTTTGGTTTGTCGGCGGCATTTAGTTTTTATCCTACGAAGAATCTCGGCGGTTACGGCGAAGGCGGAGCGCTCACGACCAACGACGAGCGAGTGGCACAACTTGCCCGGTCGCTTCGCGACCACGGTGCTGTTCACCGTTATACGCACGACCGCGTCGGCTACAACTATCGCATGGACGGGTTCCAGGGCGCGGTGTTGCGCATAAAACTGAAGCAACTTGACAGGTGGACGGCGAAACGACAGGAATTGGCGCGTCAGTATCGGAAGCATCTGGCCAATGCACGCATCGACCTGCCGAACGACGATCCGCACGACGAGTGTGTCTATCACCTTTTCGCCGTGTACGTGGACAATCGCGACGCGGTGCGCGCTGAACTGGAGACGCGCGGCGTTCAGACCGCAGTTCATTACACGGGGCCGCTCTCGCTCCAAAAGGCGTACGCCAGTCTCGGTTATCGGCCCGGCAGTCTGCCGCAGGCGGAACACGCCTGCGAACGGGTGCTATGCCTGCCGATGTTCCCAGAGCTGACGCCAGAACAGGCTGAATACGCAGCAAAAACACTCGCAGAAATCGTAGGGCCGAAATAATCGATCACGCCGGTTCTGAGAAATCGCTTCCCAAGCCACATGATTTGGTTAAGATTGCGATGCAATCTTATGTTTACCGCACGCACCTTGTG
>JBEKLX010000062.1:0-11273 GCA_050008795.1 Verrucomicrobiia bacterium
GTATGGACTGCTGTCAGCGGTGGCTGCTGGATGGTTGATCTCGGTGGCCCCGGAGCTATTCCAGGCCCGCGCCGCTTTTGGGGAATCGATTGTATCCACGGGCGCGTGGTTGCAGTTTGCCGGTGGCGTGGTCGGGTTATTGTGGAACTGGCCGTTGGCGATCCTTGCGGTAGTGGGTTTACTGATCACACCTCGGCGGAGATTAGCGGCAAGCCTCGCCATTATATTGATCTTTCCGTTGGCAGCCGCAGTCCTGACGCGAGCGGGTCCTCCCCGGGCTTATCTGCCGTCGATCCCGTTTGGGGTATTCGCCGCGGCACTCGGTGCAACGCGGCTAATGGAACTGGCGGTCGCGCGATGGAGCCTGTCGCATTGGCGACCGGCCGTCCTGGTTCTGTTGATGCTGGCGCCCATGTGCTGGCTGCCGCGGATGCTGCGGCTGTGGACGCCGGTGGATTGGCTGCAGGTCGCGCCACAATTACAGGGACTGCCGACCGATACGTATATCAGTTACCCGGTGACCGCCGGATACGTGGTTCATCATTATTATCAGCCCGGTATCGTCAGTCAGACCGCTGATCGGGTGCCGACCGGAGACGCGTTTACGTTCGCACAAGTGGGAGAACGGCGACGGATCGAAGGGATGTGTCCTCCGCAATACCACACCGAACAGATTGCTGTCCCATCTGGGATTCCGTGCGTGACACGGCGGATTGGAGATGTGGACATCGCGCTGTATCGGGCCCGGCGCATCAGAGGTGAGACGGCGATCCACACTCATGACCACTCGCTTTATTTTGCTGCCATTGGCCCGGTCACCAAGACCGAGATGCTGGATATCGTGGATGATTTGGAAGGGAGAGACGGTCGATGTCGCTGGTTGATTCCGAACGGTTTTCTGTCGGGGATGTGGCCCACGACAGCCAACCCGCAAAGCCGCACGACGATTCTGCTTGTGACAACCAACCTGGAATTGCCCGCGTCGGAATTATTGGCCATCACCGAGCGATGGGACGGCAAGCTGCGCCTCTATCAATGCGGAGAGGCCGAGCTGTCTGGAAGAAACCCAGATTTGTGAGTACGCAGCAGAATCCACGGATTCCACGGATGTCACAGAGTGTGGACGCGGCATGTTTTGCTCCGAAGACCACTTCGACCTGAAGTAGTTCGCGGTTCCCGAGTTGGCCACACGCAAACCCTCGTGGGGTGCACCACGGGAAAGCCGCCTCTTGACGGGCAACCCGTGGACAAGTACGTTGCATGGGACGTTGTTGGGAGCACTAATCGGAAGCTCGTTCACGTGAATGATGATGGAGGACTCAGGATCATGACGACAGAACGTTACGTCCGGATGTTTGCCGGCACTTTCATTCTCACCAGTTTGCTGCTCGCGTACTTGCATAGTCGGCACTGGCTATGGTTGACCGCGCTCGTCGGTCTTGCTTTATTGCAGTCGTCATTGACGTGTTTCTGTCCTTTGGAGAGAATTTTGAAGAAACTGTGCGCAGGTGGTTTACCCCCGCAGCAGCGGGGCGCCGGAGGCGACCAAGGTTCGTGCTGCCAACATAAACCGGACTCGCCCCGCTCCGAGCGGGGTTGACTGGCAGAACGCAATACACTGTAGAACCACTGACAACCTGAAAGGGAAGAGTTCATGGACATTCTGATTCAAGCCGATGGCGTTATACTCACCGATTCACTGAAAGACATCGTGGATGAGAAGATTGGTCGTGTCGAACACTACATTCCCCGCGCACTGCGGGCGCGAGTGCATCTCCGCAAGGTCAGCGCTCATCCTTCGCCGCGACAGTTCGTCGTGCATGTCATTTGCGATCTGCCACATGCCACCATCAACACCGAAGAATCCGGGCCGAATGTGATCAGCGCGCTCGATCTCGTGGCGGAAAAACTTGAAGCCCGCGTCCGCAAATTGAAGACGGCGCGACTGGCTCGTCGAGAGAGGGAGAACATCCATTCCCGCGAGAAAAAGGATTGATAAAACCAGCGCGCCAGAATTTGTAGTCGCCGTGCGGGCTTGGCCGGCAACAATCGGAACTGGCGCGTCAGTGACGGTTCCTTTTTCTTCCGCCGAGTATCTCGCGGACTTTGCGCGCAAGAACACTCGGGACAAAAGGTTTCTGCAGGAAATCGGTGCCCGGGTCAAGTTCGCCCTGGCTAATGACTAATTCCCCCGTGTATCCGGAGATGAAGAGGATTTTTGTTTTTGGGTGTGATGCCTGCATGCGTGCCGCCAACTCCTTGCCTCCCATGCGGGGCATGACGAGATCCGTGATCAGCAAATCAATATTCTGCTTGCCGGTCTGCTCGATGACGAGCAATGCCTCTTCGCCATTGGCTGCTTCATGGACCGTATAGCCAAGCTCGCGCAACACCATGCCGACCATTTCCCGCACGACTGCCTCGTCCTCAACGAGAAGAATCGTCTCCGTGCCCCCAAGCAACTTGGGTGTAGTGGGTTCTGGCGTTTGTGTTTCGGCCCCTTCTTCAACGAGCGGCAAGTAGATCACGAACGTTGTACCCCTGCCCGCCTCGCTGTATGCGCTGATGTATCCCCCCGCCTGTTTAACGATACCGTAGGAAGTGGCCAGTCCCAACCCGGTCCCCATCCCGCTCGGTTTTGTGGTGAAGAATGGCTCGAACAGGTGCGCCTTGACTTCAGACGTCATTCCGTAGCCGGTGTCGCTGATCGATAGCGTGGCGTAGTTCCCGAGAACGGCTCCCGGATGCCGCTTCAAATACGTCTCATCCAGGACCGCTATGCCGGTCTGAATGATGAGTTTTCCGCCGTGCGGCATGGCATCCCGCGCGTTAACCGCGAGGTTCATGATGATTTGCTCAATCTGGCCAGGATCCACGCGCACCATGTCGGGTTCCGTGCCCGGCAGAATCTGCAACTCAATATCCTCGCCAATTAGATGCTGCAGCATTTTGCCTGTGTCACTCACCAATGTGTTAAGCGCCAAAAGCTGCGGCTGGGTAACCTGCTTCCGACTGAACGTCAACAGTTGTCGCGTCAGTAATTGGGTGTGCTTCGCGGCGCTGTTGATTTGTTCGACGTGGCGGCGAAGCGGGCTGTCGGCCGGGAGTTGTTGCAGCGTCAATTCGCTGAAGCCGAGAATGGCGGTCAGCATGTTATTGAAGTCATGGGCGATCCCGCCTGCGAGCCGTCCAACCGCCTCCATCTTCTGGGCTTGGCGCAATTCATCCTCCAACTGCTGCCGCTCTGTTATGTCCTCGTACGTCCCGAGAACACCAATGACCTTGCCGTCGCGATCATGCAGCGGCGCCTTGCTGGTGCGCAGCCACAGCGCCAGCCCACCCGGCCGGCTCTGCGGTTCTTCGTAACCGATCTTGGGTGTGCCGGTCTCCATGACTTCCTTGTCGTCGGCCCGGTACAATTGCGCGGTTTCCTTCCACGACAGTTCGAAATCGTTCTTGCCAATGATCGCTTCGGGGGATGTCAGCCCGGCGTCCAAAGCGAGCAGTTTATTGCAGCCAAGGTAAACGGAATCCCGATCCTTCCAAAAAACCCGCTGGGGAATGTTATTGAGTATGTACTGCAGCATCTCGCGCGAGCGGTACAATTCTTCATCCGCGCGGACGTGAGCCGTGATATCTTCGACCGTGAGCACAACGCCATCAACTTCGCCATCCTGATCAAGGAGCGGGGCGCCGTTCGCCGACAGCAACACCCGTTGCCCGTCGGACCGTTCGATGGCGTACCGTACATCCGTAACGGGCTGTCGTGTCGCCACCACACGCGCGAACGGCAGCTTCTCTTCAGGGAACGGACGGCCCTCGTGATCGGTGATTTGCCATTCGGGCGCGTTGTAGGCCCGCTGCAATATCTCGTCCTTTGTGAGACCCAGAACCTGTTCAGCCCGCGCATTGGCATAGGTGATCCGTCCTTGGGGATCCGCCATGATGACACCCTCTGGACTGGTCTCCATGATTCGCATGATCAGGTCGCGTTCCCGTCGCAATGCTTCCGCAGCCTGTTTGCGCGCGGTGATGTCACGACTGATCCCGACCAACCCCGTGATGTTGCCATTCGCATCCCGAATGGGGACTTTCGTGGTCAAGTACCACCCCGCGGGACCCCCACAACTCGTGTAATGTTCCTCCCTGTCCTTAAGCGGTGTTCCCGACGTGAGTACCTGCCTATCGTCGGCATAAAAGCGGTCAGCCAGTTCTTTCGGATAATAGTCGAAGTCGGTCTTCCCGATTAACTCGTCCGGCGAGACGGCAGCCATCACGCGGGCGACGGCCTCATTGCCAAGGAGAAACCGCCCTTCGGTATCCTTCACGTAAATGAGGTCCGGGAAAGTGTCGATTAGCAGCCGGAGCAGGTTCCGTTCGCTGGCGAGGGTGGCTTGGGTTTGTTGGCTTTCAATCCGCCGTTTCTCCAACGCTTCCGCCATCTCGTCAAACGCCCCGGCCAGTTGCCCCAGCTCACCACGCCGACCCCGCACAGCAGCGCGTGCACTGAGGTCTCCGCCAGCCAGACGTCTTGTCGCCTTAGCCAGGGCTTGAATCGGTTGCAGAACAAACTTGTCGGCCACCACTCGCGCTACAAATATTGCCAACAAAGCGATGATTGCGAGACAAAGCATGTTCTGCTTTGTAATCTTGTTCGGCTCGGCAAACGCCAGCGTCGTTGGAATGCCGACGGCTACGTATATTCTAGTCGCCTTGCTACCCATCGACAGCGGGATAAACCCATAAAGGCGCTGCACGCCATCCACGCCGAAACCAATGTCCGTGTCCTCCGTTGTGGAGGACAGGATCGTTTTGACGACGGATTTATCGGGCATTGCCCGACCAACCCATTTTTCGGGTTCCGGATGCCGCACCAGGATCATCCCCTTGGCGTCGAAAAGGGTCAGCGTGGAGTTTTCCGGCAGTCGTACCTCGGCCAGCAGCCGCCCCAGCCAATCCAGTTCCACCGCACAGAATGCAACCGCTTGCACGCCGCCGGTCGCGTCGGGCACGGGATAACCAAAATGGAGTTGCCCTTTGTGCGTGATCCGTCCGATCTGGTAATTGCCCGTCGAAAAATCCCGGGTCTCCAGTACCTGTTGGAAATACAAACGGTCGGAAACGTTTACGGAGCGGGGCGCTCCCAAGGCCGTGAACAGTATTGAACCATCGAGGCCAAGGACTCCGATGTTATTGTATTCCGGGTGCGACTTCAGCAGATTCGTGCATAGCGTGGTACCCGTGGCTGCATCTCCCCGGATTTCAGGACGTTGCACCAAATCCACGAGGAACCCGCGGCTGTGCTCCACCAGAAACTTATATTGCCGCGCCGTTCCTTGCGCAAGTTGCAGCGCCAGTTGCTTCGCGTTATCCTCGGCCATCCTGCGCTGCATCAAGCCCGTGTAGAACACCAAGCCCAATGCCGGCACAATACCCAGCGCCACCACCAGTAGAACGCGAATGCGCAGGCTATAAAAGAAACTAAGCATAAGGCTGTGTCCTCTGCGGTGGAATCAGCGCTCGCCACCGCCCGCCACTCTCAGACCGTGTAGGAACCGGAAGAACATCCATCGTAATCCCTCTCTTCGCGAACGCGGTCGCTCGGTTACTCCGTCATCTCCCACGCCGCGAAGAACATCTCACCATTCGGGGGAGAAAAGGATACGCGATTCTTCATCTGCTGGCAAGTAAGCAGTACACTTTAAAAGCGAAGTTTTACACGTTGGGCGTGATGCACCGCTGCGCCGTTTGGCTAGCTGGATATTATGGATCGCGTTCTGGTCCCATTTCTGCTAGGATTTTTTTAGGGAAGAGTAGGGGCGATTTCTTGTCGCGACCGGTTTGATCAGATTGCGGCAGGTGCCGCGCGAACGTGAATCACCCCACAACGGAGGGAACGATGAAACAACCCATCAAGCTATTCGAGCTATGGCAGGAAACAATCGATGTCTTGACGCACGACGGGCTGTTGCTGTGCAGTGTCAACTCCAAAGGCGTCTCGAATGTAATGACCATTGGATGGATGACGGGCGGCGAGATTTGGAGCAAGCCAATCATCATTGTGCTCGTGAGACCGAGCCGGTGGACCTACAGCCGGTTGGCAGAGGTGCCTGAGTTCACTGTCAATGTGTTACCGCCCAACCTTATGGATGCCGTACAGTACTGCGGGACGGCATCTGGCCGGAACGGTGAAAAATTCACCCATACGAAGCTGAAGCCTGTCGCCGCGCAGAACGTGAGGGCACCCATCATCGAACAGGGCGTGGTGCATTACGAGTGCCGCATCGTGCACACCAATGAGGTCATTCCCACCCATCTCGCCGACGACATCAAGGAATCGGCGTACAAGAAGGGCGATTATCACCGCATCTATTTCGGTGAAATCCTGGCGGCCTACGCTGCGTCGGATGCACGAGAACAATTGCGCCGCGCTTAGCTCTGGGATCCGACGGAGAAACGATTCATAGTGGTACGTCGCGGCCATGCCGATAAACCGATTGCCGGTCGCGCATCGAACGCGATAAGATAAAAGAGTCGAAGAATCAGGAAAGGATGGTGGCTATGGCATTCACACTGCAAATTGGAGACAAGGCGCCCGATTTCAAATTGCCAGCTACGGATGGCAAGACCTACCGGCTCGCGGATTTCAGCGACGCCAAAGTACTGGTGATCTTTTTCTCCTGCAACCATTGTCCATACGTGATCGGGTCGGACGAAGTGACACGACGAACGGCTGAACAGTTCAGCTCGCAGGGAGTCAAGTTCGTGGCCATCAATTCCAACAGCAAGAACACCTATCCCGAGGACGATTTTCCGCACATGGTCGCGCGGATGAAGGAAAAGAAATTCCCGTGGATATATTTGTACGATGAACCGCAGAAGGTGGCGCTGGCCTATGGCGCGTTGCGGACCCCGCATTTCTATGTGTTCGATCAGTCCCGAAAACTCGTCTACACCGGTCGCGGCGTGGACAGTCCGCGCGACACCAGCAAGATGACTGTGAACGATCTTGAGAACGCGTTGCGCGAACATCTGGCCGGTAAACTCGTGAGCAAACCAGTGACCAATCCCATCGGCTGCAACGTCAAGTGGGAAGGTCAAGATCAGCACTGGATGCCGGCTGATGCCTGCGATCTCGTGTAGCAAATAGGACGGGTGGCCCACGTGAAACGTGGCAAGCCTCAAATGCGAATCCGAATTTCATGGGAGAACGGCGAGGTGTTTGGCGTCCTGAACGACTCGCCAAATGTCAAAAAATTGCTCGCCGCTCTTCCGTGTTCATCCAGCGCGAACACCTGGGGTGAGGAAGTTTATTTCAGTGTGCCGGTAGATGCAGGACTGGAACCGGATGCACAGCAAGTTGTGCCGCCGGGCACGATCTGTTTCTGGGTCCAGGGCAAATCGCTGGCACTCCCGTTCGGCCCGACGCCGGTGTCGCAGGGCAACGAATGCCGCCTCGTCACCAAGGTAAACCTCTTGGGCGAGCTTGAAGGTGATCCTCGCGTGCTGGAATCCGTCCGCGATGGTGATGATATCCGGGTCGAGCTGGCGAAATGACCATCGATTCCGCACAAAAAGGAGATCCAATGAGAGTGACCACTCGGCAGGCATCTCCAGTTTTGATTCTAGTGATGGGTATTTTGACAACTGTTCTGGCGACGCACGCCTACGCCCAACCCGCTCTCAAGGACGCATACAAAGATTACTTCCTGGTCGGCGCCGCACTCAATGAAGCGCAGGTTTCCGGAACGGACAGTTGTGAAGTTGCACTGATCAAAAAGCAGTTCAACACCATCAGTCCCGAAAATCTTTTGAAGTGGGGCCTTGTTCATCCCGAACCAAACAAATACGACTTTGGACCAAGCGATCGCTATGTTGAGTTTGGCAGGGAAAATAGGATGTTCATCGTTGGTCATAATCTGGTTTGGCATTATGAGACGCCGACGTGGGTTTTCCAGGACGACAAAGGCAATCCCGTGGATCGCGACACGCTGCTTGCACGTATGCGCGAGCATATTCTTACCGTCGTTGGTCGTTACAAGGGAAAGATTGGCGGCTGGGATGTGGTGAACGAGGCATTAGACGAAGATGGCACGTTGCGTAAATCACCGTGGTTACGGATTATTGGCGAAGATTACCTGCTCAAGGCCTATCAGTTCGCGCATGAAGCCGATCCGCAAGCGCAGTTGTACTACAACGATTATCTGTTGGAAAACCCGGGAAAACGCGAAGGCGCGATCGCGTTGATCAAGAAACTTCAATCACAAGGCATCCACATCGCTGCCATCGGTTTGCAGGGGCATTACAACCTGAATTGGCCGACAACAGAAGATGTCGGCAAAACCATCCAGGCCTTCTCCAGTCTCGGCCTGAAAGTGATGATTACAGAATTAGATATTGACGTGCTGCCACCAGCTTCACATTCACAGGCCGCGGAAATCGGAATGAATTTTGAGCTGCAAGCAAAATTGAATCCTTACACGAACGGGTTGCCCGATTCTGTACAGCAGACACTGGCGAAACGGTATGCCGACCTGTTTGCGGTGTTTCTCAAACATCGCGATAGTATCACCCGTGTCACGTTCTGGGGCGTGACCGATGCCAACTCGTGCTTGAACTACTGGCCTGTCAAAGGCAGAACCAGCTATCCCCTGCTCTTCGACCGCCATTGTCAGCCCAAACCGGCATTCGACGCTGTCGTCCAAGCCGCGCGACATCCATAGGATAACGATCTGGGTTCAGAGATGGCTTAATGATTGCAACAACAAAGAGAGCCGAGCAACGAACCCCTCTAACTACCCTCGCTCGACTCTCTGCTGCAATATACGCCTGATTTTGCAAATTGCATCCTGTTGTTTTGCCGCGGCGAAACCGGCTCCGGCTTGACTTGATTTCGGTTTAGCGGGACAAGTGTGCACATGATTACACGCAAAGATATCGTTGTTGCCACGGTTTCAATCCTCGCTACGGCAGCAGTCGTGGCATTGGCGCAATCCACACTCAAGCCGACGCATTCATGTGTATTCAACTGGAACGACCTAAAGCCCGTCCAAACGCCGACAGGCGAGCGGCGGCAGGTGTGCGACATGCCCACGGCCACGCTCGACCGTTTTGAGTGTCATATCACCACGCTCGATCCGGGCAAAGTGCCGCATCCTGCGCACCGGCATCCAGAAGAAGAGGTAATGATCCTGAAGGAAGGCACGCTCGAATCGGTGCATAACGGCGAGACGAATCGCGTGGAGGCGGGCGGTATCATCTTTCAGGCATCGAATGAATTGCACGGCCTGCGAAACATCGGCACAAACCGCGCGACCTACTTTGTGGTGAAGTTCTTTCCGCCCGGTGTAGTAAAAGCCAAGCCATAGGCCGCAACGTTTTTCGAAAATGCTTGAGTACATCAAGTGATCGACCGAAAATGTTTACCGTGAAAACACGAATCCCCTGCTCCATTCTTGTCGCGTTCGGTTCACTGGTTCTGGTCGGCTGCGCGAGCTACACGATTCGACCGTTCTCGGCCAAAAGTCCGGATGATCATTGGGGATCGGACTGCAATCTGAAAAAGGATGGCTACATTTTCTATCAGCCAGAACTGTATTTTCTGGTGACTTCTGCGTCCTCAGAAACAAGCAATAGCAGCGATAAGAGCACAGCGCTGAATGTAACCCCGATATATCTGCCGAATCCGAAGAAACCTTACCGTGTTACGACATTCAACTTCCTGGCCAAAAGTGATTTTGCATTCAACTTCAAAGACGGCTGGCAACTCACATCCATAGCGGACAAGGCTGACAGCAGCACCATCGCGAGCACGGTTGCTGGAAAACTAAACACGATTCTCAGTACGACTGTGGCAGGAGTGCTAGGTTCGACTACAAATCAACCGCCACCCAAGACGATGTTCCTGCTGCATCCTGTGTTCAGCACGAAGACCGGTGTCATCGAGAGTTTCGATGTCATCTCTTTGCCTGATCTACGGCAATAAAAACCCGAATCGAAATTTGATGTTCTATCGTTAAGTCGCGAATTGGCTTCGCAGCGCCCACAGGCCGAGGGCGGGATTGCTGATGTAGAAGACCTCCTCGCCATCGGGCAGGCGGTTGGGACCGTCCTTGAGCTTGTCGGGCTGGTAGCGATGGATCATAGCCCCGAGGTCATCGGCTTCGAATCCGGCTGAGCGGATGGTCTCGGGTTTCATTTGATGACCGGGACAATATGTGATGCGAAACCGGCCTTCACTTGAGCCGTGAATGAGGTGCGCCGCGGCGCTGAGGTTGTTGCGCAGTTCGTCGTTAGCCTTGACCGCTGCCAGCGTCGTGGGCGTGCCGTGATAACCGTACTTGCGAATGAGCCGGTCGATCTCCGGGTCTTCGCCAAACTCTTTCAAACCGGGCGCGAGAATAATGAGGTCACCGCCATCCGCCAGCACCATGCGGGTGCGGTAGATAGCCTTGTTACCAAGCCATGTGCTATTGAATTCGTGCGGGTCGAGATAAACCAACACCTTTTTCAGCGGCTTGTCGAGCAGGTCGAGGTTCACCTTTTGGGAAAGCTGCGCGCCGCGCGTAAACGTCTCCACGTCATCACCGACGTATAATCCGCGCATGACCATGCCGTTGCCGGTCCTATTTTTCTCCATGACGGTGAGCACGTAGATGATTGGCAGGTCGCGCAGAAAGGTTTCTACGCCGTAATTGAACAGGCGGCGGACGGGGGTATCGATGCGGCCCATGATGCGTTCCATGCCGTAGGCCGCGCCGAGGAAATGCGATTTGTTGATCGTGTCCGCGCCACCCGCACCGGTCATGATGTTTTTGGTGTAGTTCGCAATGCCGGCCACCTCGTGCGGGACAAGCTGGCCAACCGACAGGATCAGGTCGTATCCGCCAAACAACAGATTGCTCACTTCGACGCGCACATCGTAGTCCACGCGGCCTTCCGACCATTCCTTTAGCAGCCGCCCCGGCACGTCGCCGACATGCCGGACGCCCTTCCGCCAGTCATGCACCTTGAACCGATCCAATGGGATGTTATCGCCGAACATCATCCGCAACTTTTCGGCGGACATGGGCGTATGCGTGCCGAGCGTCGGCATGATGTCCACCTCAACCTTCGGTGCCAGCATCTCGTAGAGCAGACGGGTGAGTTCGCCAGCATCGGAATTCAATCGCGTATGGTCAGGTGGCAGTACCAGCACCTTGCGCAGGGGCCGGCCAATGACCTTCAACGCTTGCGCCAGTGCCTCGCGCTTGTCAGAGGTGGTAATGTTGTCG
>JBEKLX010000063.1:0-10993 GCA_050008795.1 Verrucomicrobiia bacterium
CTTCGCCAACCGCTCCTGCAATTTCTCGCGGTCGTAGTCGCTGGTGGTTTCCTCAATGGCCTTGCGGATCTGGTTGATACGGCCCTGCACTTCGCTCTGCTTGCCATTGCCTTCGACGATCGTGGTGTTTTCCTTGTCCACAACGATCTTCTTGGCGCGACCGAGTTCATCAAGCGGAACGTTCTCGAGTTTGATCCCGAGATCTTCGCTGAGGAACTTGCCACCCGTGAGGATGGCGATATCTTCCATCATCGCTTTGCGGCGATCTCCGAACCCAGGAGCCTTGACGGCGCATACCTGGATCGTGCCGCGCAATTTGTTGACCACCAACGTGGCCAGCGCTTCGCCTTCGACTTCCTCGGCAATGATCAACAACGGTTTGCCGAGCTTGGCAACCTTCTCCAACAACGGGAGCAGGTCTTTGAGGCTGCTGATTTTCTTTTCGTGGATCAGGATATACGCGTCTTCGAGCACGGTTTCCATCGTCTCGGCGCTCGTCACGAAGTAGGGCGAAAGATAACCCTTGTCGAACTGCATGCCTTCGACGACGTCGAGCGTGGTCTCAATGCTCTTGGCTTCCTCGACCGTGATCGTGCCGTCTTTGCCCACTTTGTCCATCGCGTCGGCAATGATGTCGCCGATATTCTTGTCGCCGTTGGCGGAAATCGTGGCGACCTGGGCGATCTCGGTGCGGTCCTTGACCTTCTTGCAGATCTTGTTCAAGTGCGCAACCGCCGCGTCCACGGCCACCTGAATGCCGCGCTGCAACGCCATCGGGTTCGCGCCCGCCGTCACGTTGCGCAGACCCTCACGGTAAATCGCCTCGGCAAGCACTGTCGCCGTGGTCGTGCCGTCGCCCGCCACGTCGCTGGTCTTGCTGGCGACTTCGCGCACCATCTGTGCGCCCATGTTCTCGTACGGATCTTCCAGCTCGATCTCCTTGGCGACGCTTACGCCGTCCTTGGTGATCGTCGGTGAACCGAATTTCCTGTCAAGGACCACGTTGCGGCCTTTGGGGCCGAGCGTGACCTTGACGGCCCGGCTCAGTTTCTCGACACCGCGCAAAAGCGACTTGCGGGCATCCTCGTCAAAAATCAATTGTTTAGCAGCCATGATGAATTATTCCTTTGTCTTGTTGGTTACTTGATGATGCCGAGGATGTCTTCCTCACGCATGATCAGATGGTCTTTACCGTCAATTTTGATTTCCGTGCCGCCGTACTTGCTGATCAGCACGCGATCGCCCACTTTCACCGTGAATGGGACGAGCTTGCCGTCATCGTCCCGTTTGCCTGTGCCGAGGGCAACAACTTTACCCTCCTGTGGCTTTTCCTTGGCGGTATCGGGAATGATGATCCCGCCCTTCTTCACTTCACTCTGTTCAATCGGATACACCAGCACCCGATCGCCCAATGGTTTTACGTTCATATGTCTGCTGACTCCTTCTGGTTTTGGTTTCCTGTTGGATTGGTAGGGGCACGGCATGCCGTGCCCCTACAAAACTTGGCGCGTTACGGCTTCTTCTTGTCGTCGTCCACCATCTCAAAATCGGCGTCCACGACTTCCCCTTCTTTGCCGCCCGACTTCTTCGCACCCGCTCCTGTGTCCGTCTTGCCCTCACCGCCTGCATTCGCACCCGCGGCGGATTTCTCGCGTGCTTTCGCGTAGATGTCCGACGACACCCCGTGCCATACCTCTGTCAATTTCTCTTCAGCGTCCTTCATCGCGTCGAAATCTTCGCGTTTCAAGGCGTCCTTGACCTTCTCGATTGCCGCGTCCAACTTCGATTTCTGGTCGGCGCTGATGATGTCCTTGTGTTCCTTCATCAGTTTTTCTGTCTCATACACACGCGCATCGCACCGATTCTTCAACTCAACCTTCTCGCGCAACTTCTTGTCCTCATCGGCATGCGACTCGGCTTCATGACGCATCTTCTCGACTTCGTCCTTGTTCAGGCCGCTCGATGCCGTGATGGTGATCTTTTGCGATTTGCCCGTGCCGAGGTCTTTTGCCGAAACATGCAGTATGCCGTTGGCATCAATATCGAATCCCACCTCGATCTGCGGCACACCGCGCGGTGCCGGCGGAATATCGGTAAGATGAAATCGCCCGATCGACTTGTTATCGCGCGCCATCGAACGTTCACCCTGCAACACGTGGACTTCAACGCTCGTCTGGCTGTCCGCAGCGGTCGAAAAAATCTCGCTCTTCCGGGTCGGAATCGTCGTATTACGCGGGATCAACACGGTGAACACGTTGCCCAAAGTCTCGATACCGAGCGACAGCGGCGTCACGTCGAGCAGCACGATGTCCTGTTTCACCTGGCCCGTGAGAACGCCGCCCTGAATGGCCGCGCCGACCGCGACGACTTCGTCGGGATTGACGCCTTGATGTGGCGCTTTGCCGATGAGCTTGCCCGCGGTCTCGATCACCTTCGGCATGCGGGTCATACCACCGACCAGCACCAATTCGTTCACCTTCGATATGTCGAGCTTGCCATCGCGCAGGCAGCTCTCGACCGGCTTGATAGTGCGCTCAATCAGATCATCGCAAAGTTGTTCCAGTTTGGCGCGTGTGAGCTTCTTGACGATGTGCTTCGGCCCAGTCGCGTCAGCGGTGATAAACGGCAGATTGATTTCGTATTCCATCGCGCTGGACAACGCGATCTTGGCTTTCTCCGACTCTTCCTTGATGCGTTGGAGGGCGTCGGCTTGCTTCTTGAGATCAACACCATACTCCTTCTTGAAATCATCAATGATCCAATTCATCACGCGCTCGTCGAAATCATCGCCACCGAGATGCGTGTCGCCGTTCGTGGCGAGAACTTCAAACACGCCGTCGCCGATGCTTAACAGAGAGATATCGAACGTGCCGCCGCCGAGATCGTACACGGCGATGTGCTCGTCCTTCTTCTTATCGAGACCATAAGCCAGCGAGGAAGCGGTCGGCTCATTGATGATGCGCAGGACTTCGAGACCGGCAATCTTGCCCGCGTCCTTGGTCGCCTGACGTTGCGAATCATTGAAATAGGCGGGAACAGTGATAACGGCCTGAGTAATTTTCTCGCCGAGATACGCTTCGGCATCGGCCTTCATCTTCGCCAGAATCATTGCGGAAATTTCAGGAGGCGATAGCGTCTTCGTTCCGTCACCGACCTTTACGTTGACGTTCGCATCGCCGTTGGAGGCGCGCACGACTTCGAACGGCACGCGTTTGCGTTCCATCTCGATCTCTTCGTACTTCCGGCCCATGAACCGTTTGATGGAATAAACCGTGTTCTTCGGATTGACCACGGCCTGCCGCTTGGCAGCCTGGCCAACCAACCGTTCGCCTGATTTCGTGAACGCAACGACAGACGGAGTAGTCCGACCGCCTTCAGCGTTCGGGACAACCACCGGCTCGCCGCCTTCCATGACAGCCATGCACGAGTTCGTCGTGCCCAAATCGATTCCTAAAACCTTTGCCATAACCAAATCCTCGCTTTCACGCCAATAGGCGGATTCGCCTACCGGCGAACTTGTCGCGCTTCCAACATGAACTTGTCACGCTCGTAGCGTGACCGACTATCCATTTAGCAATGCCAGTGCCAACGTTTTTGAATCATGCACAACCAACGCTATGCCAAAGCTTTCGGTAATTTCGACACAGCGTCATCACCTGCGCCATGTCCCACTTGCAGACCTGCCAACTGTGCCACCAGCGCCAACCTGTCACACCCGCCCACGGCAGAGGGTGGATAGGATTTTCTCACGCAAAGGCGCAATATAACCGCCCGACTTTACACGAATGAGCTTGTCCGTTATTCCTGCTTGCTGCGGCATCTCCATGCGGTACAATCTCCGTCCATTGGAGCGAGCACCCACCGGGAAACTCAGGATCCACTGCGGCGGCTGTGCATGAGGGAAACTAAATTGGAGAATGCAGGGACGCGACCACAGAGAGATGGCCCTGCTGTTATCATGAACACCAAAGATGCATCTGCACTTATAGATGGATTGTCTTCCCAAATCGACGAACTCTACTATGAAGACGCTAATGAGCTTAGGAAGTTCAAGTTGAGTGCTAGGATGGTTATTGCACGTGTTTTCGGAGAATCCAGTCACTACATCGAAGACTTCGAAAGCATAGAGTTCTTGCCGCGAGCAGACCGCGGCCCTTTCATGGGAGCCGAGAAACTAGAGGTCTGGGACCAAGGCAAAGACCAACTGCAACATCTCCTCCGTCTCATGAAGGCCGATCTTGACTTAGACGCCGCAGCCGAACCCACGGAAGACTTGAGTGACACATCCCGCAATAGCTTCGGTAACTGGGTCATAGTGCGACCTCTGTCTGAAGGCGGTCAATCCGAAACGTATCTCGTGAAGGAATCCGGCACGAATAGTGAGCAACTTTACGTCCTCAAGAAGTTGAAGCATCCGGAGAAACTCCACCGCTTCGAAGGCGAGGTTAAAGCTTGCCAAGCTCTCACACACGAAAACATAGTGCGTTTGGTTGATTTTGCACCCGACGGCCAGACGCCATACCTCGTTACGGAATATTGCGAGGGTGGAACTCTTAGCGCTCTGCCAATGGAAACTCACCCTCTAGCTACGCGGCTCCAGATGTTTGCAGCTATATGCCGAGGTGTGGCACACGCCCACACTAAAGGAATCGTTCACAGAGATATCAAGCCCGACAACATTTTCCTTCGCAAGGATTTCAGGACACCGGTGGTTGGAGATTTCGGCATCTGTTATTACGATACCGGCGGCGAGCGTTATACTCTAGTCAACGAACCAGTCGGCCCGAGAATGTATATTGCGCCCGAACTCGAAGACGGGCGAGCGGATGCAGTAAAGCCGGCCTCGGATACTTATTCACTGGGTAAGCTCCTCTATTGGATGCTCACAGGCCGCATTTTTGCGCGGGAGAAACACAGAGAGTTGCAGTATGACCTGACAAAAGACAACAGCGATCCGTCGTTTTACCTAATTTACGAATTACTGGATCAGTTGATAGTGGCTGATCCGTCCAAGCGTATTGGCGATGCTAACGAACTGCTAAAACACTTCGATATCCTTGTTAAAAGAATCGAATTGCGTGCGCATGCAATTGATCTGAACGCTCCACAACTGTGCACGTATTGTGGCACTGGCAAGTACCGACGTGTTGTGAACGCCGATACTTTGCAGAGCCCTGGCTCAGCAGACATATCGAATTTTGGCCTCAACATAGTAGGAGCGCCGTTCTGGTTGATCATGGTATGCAGCCATTGTGGGCACGTGCAGATGTTTCGACCCGATCACGCAGAAGATAGGAATGCCTGGAAGAAGCAGAATTGAAAACTGGGCTTGCGTCTGATTATTCTTCATTTTGACCAGTGATCTGTTTATTGCCATGAGACTATAATACAATCCGCGTGCACAGCTTTTACGGCGTTCGCCATTCCACAAGCAAATGTGATAGGAGACTACCTAGGACATGACGCTCAAGAACATCGCGAGACGAACACCAAACCGCCGGACAATTCAACAATACTATGAATGCCTCCCGGAAGAAATACGGACTCACTTTGAGCACTTCCCAAGAACGCTGGATCGTGAATTACCTCTTGAGGTTGCTCTCAGTTATTTGATGTACCGCGTCGAACTAGCTCACCGGGATACGCTCTATTGTGGAGTTGTAAGGTTGCATCACGCAGACAGTCGTACCGCCAAGTCGATTATTCGGAGTCAGCATCTCATTCGCAAGGACTTTAGGGAAATCTTTCACAACGTGTTTGGTAGAGGGATACCGGACGCAATAGTCGAAAGATTGAAAGCCGCCGAGAGAATCCGTGACAAGGCAATGCATGGAAGCGAGCCACCTGAATCAGAAATGCGTGAAGCCATTGTTGACGTGTTTGACTACGCTTGGACGTATAATAAGTTCGTCGTTTCATTGGCAAGTTTTCCGCCATTCGGAAATTTGCAGGGTGTATTAGCCGGAAGAGAGCGTCTTACTCCGGTCACTACTCGATGGTTGATGAAAGGTTTCGGCTTCGCCGTGAAGTGAACGCGGGACAGCGAAAAACATATATGAATTACCTCACGCCTCATACCGCCGAGTGGTTCACTGCCCTTGAGTCCTGCAATTCTTCGCAGGCGGCTGCCACAAAGCTGATCATCGGCTTAGCGAAACGCGCTGACGTTTGTTCTGTTTGCGGCGATGCGCCGGCTTCCGATTACAAAGTGGTCGGTGAGCAGTTCAGTCCACTTATTGGTGCGACTATTCGACTCTGTGACGACTGCCGAGAGATTCGCAGAAGCACGGAGGGTGAGTCGTTTATCAAGTTTGACGCATGAGTCAGCGGGGTCAACTCTCCACTCTTCACACCAGCGGCTTCGCCGCTAGGCGAGCAAGGCATTTCCTCGCCGCGCCTGCCCACATCGCTACGCCCGCTCGTAGCGATGCCTGCCCGCCAATGCGCGGTGGCAGGCGGGCAGCGTCTTCGGGCGAGCGAAGCGTTGCAGGCGGGGCCTGAATTCTCAACGCGTTCCGCCAACTTCGTGTTCTTCGTGTACTTCGTGGTGAAGTCCCTGTCGTCGCCATGCATGAGATCCGCCAGGGGGCGGATATCGCTGCAAACTCCCTGATATGTGTCAGTGACATATATCGTTCATCTGCCGCCTCGTCGGTGCCGATACCCGCCCCTGTGGCGGATATTGTCCTCGGTTTGTGTCTTGGTGGCTTGGTGGTGAAGTTCCCGTCGTCGCGACACCAGTGGACCTGCACGGAAGATGTCATTCTTGAGTTCTGCGCCTTTATCGGCTACACATCTGACGCGCGCTTCGCTCATGAAGATTAAAGAAGTCATCGCCGTCATCAACCGAATGCAAGCCGATGGCGTCATCGAGCGCTACGCCATTGGCGGCGCAGTTGGCGCGACCTTTTATCTCGAACCCATCGCCACGCTCGATGTGGACATCTTTGTTTCGTTCCGAGCCGAGACGGGCAAACTCATCGTCAACCCGCAACGCATCTTCGATTACCTCACGACCCACGGTCATTCGCTCAAAGGCGAATACGTCGTGATCGCCGGCTGGCCGGTCCAGTTTCTCCCGCCCATCAGTCCACTTGTCGAAGAAGCCCTGAGTGAAGCCGTCACGGTGGATATCGAGGGTCTACCGGCGCGTGTGTTCACTGCCGAACATCTCGCCGCTATCGCCTTGCAAACCGGCCGCGCCAAAGACAAGGCCCGTCTGCTGCAATTTGTCCAGGCAGGCGCTCTCGACGCCACGCGATTCGAGACTATTCTCACCCAACACAACCTCCTTGACCGCTGGCGGCAGTTCGAACGACAATTCCTGGGGGACGCACGATGAGCTTCGACATGCAACGGATTCTCGCCAGCAAACGCGCCATGCGACAGAATCTCGCGGCGCTACCCGTGGCCGAAAAGCTGCGACTGCTTGATGACCTGCGTGAGCGTGAATTGACACTCCGCCGTTCCGCTCCGCTTGCGACATCGAATGTCGTCCGCGAACAGCGTTCCGCGTACCGGCCTGCTAAACCCGGCAATTGAGCCACCCGCACCAACCTGTCATCGGGGTAAACCCTCCACTTTTCGCACAAGGCATTTCCTTGCCGCGATTCCAGAGACTCTAATGCGGTTTTTTACCACGAAGTGCACGAAGTTTACCCCGACTCTGAGGTCGGGGATCACAAAGTGTAGCGGACGGCTCAGCGAGCCGTCCCTACCTACAACCTTGCGCCTTTGCCGCTTCACGACCAGCGGCGTCTTCGGCTTTGCGGCCATTCAATCCGTGTCATCCGTGGACAATTTCTTGCTGTTGCCGCGGTTGACAGCGCTCTTCCACAATCCTATCCTCTGGCACACGAGTACGGCCAAATAACAACGTTTGGAGGGTGAAGAAAATGAATAACGACGAATTAATACTGGCTGAACTGCGAAAGATATCGGCATGGGCGGACATGCAGCGCAAGTGGTCAAAATGGTCGCTCATCGTGCTTGCTGTTTTCATCCCAGCGATGATCATTTTCGGCATCGTGATGGATAATCGAGAGAAGGCGCGAGAGAATATCAAGGCTCTCGAGAAACATGATTGGTGCGCTGTCGACCGGAACGTCCGCCTCTGCAACATCGATGAGGCGATACGGATTGGGGAGGAATACATTCAGATAACCCCGCAGTACCCCCTAGGTCATTATTGGTTGGCGGGGGCGTACCTGGCGGCAGGGAGGATAAAGGATGCGAAGGCGCACTATGCGGAAGCCTATCGTCTGTTGCCTTGCGAAGAGTATGAGAAGTTAGTGATTGCGGCAGACAAGAGAATCAAGAAAGAGAGGCCCCAACCAGTTGCTCCGGCGAAGGCGGCTTCGCCTCATCGCTGACCTCAGACGTTGGGTCAGGCACCGACCAGCTTGGGCATATCTCTGAGACCTCTGCGCCTCTGCGAGAAATCCGGGTTGTTGTTCTCACAGAGAACACAGAGGCCACTGAGACTTTGGCCGTTGCTTGGTTTGCATTATGTTGAAAATATTATCAATCGTTGGTTACATCGGGATGGCTGGCGGCTTGATCGGGTTGCTGGTGATGCAGAGTCTATTCTCATTGTCTCCGCTCATCATCTCCTTACAGGTGGTGGCACTTATGCTGTTCCTTTGGGCGCGGATAACGTTCGGTTTGCGCAGCTACCACGTTGTCGCTAATCCGACCGAAGGAGGCTTGGTGACCAGCGGACCGTATCGGTACATCCGGCATCCTATCTACTCCGCGATGTGTCTGTTCACTTTAGCTGGAGTAGCAGGGCACTGGTCTTGGAACGCTGGTTTATGTGGTGTGTTGGTTTTGGCCAGCGCCGTGTTACGAATCTATTGCGAGGAGATTTTAGTGGCGGCGCGCTATCCCGAGTATGCTCAATACAAAGCCACCACGGCCTGGCGCATGATTCCTTACGTTTACTAAGTCAGTCGCCGGCAAACTTTAGGCGTATCCACGGATTGGGATGATTTGCTTCGCACGTCTCGCTTGCGGCTCGGCTTCCACGGATTATCCGGCAGGTGAATCAGTGTCATCTGTGTAATCCGCCGAAGGCGGACAAGTCAGTGGACTACTTCCCATCGTTGCCATTGCAACATCAAATGGCTGCGCGAGCTGATTCCGATGCCCTAGAAGCTCGCGCTGAACACGACTTGGCCGCTATTGTCCTCGGCTTGTACCGAGGTCAGGCCGGTCAGGTCGGTGTTCTTGGGGAGTTTCTTGAGTGTAACGCTACCGTGCCGGTTGCTCTTGATCGTGCCGACAGTCGTGCCGTTGACGACCAGGCTCATCTTCGTGTTCGCCGGGACGCCGGAGGCTGTCAGCGAGAATTTTGCGTGCGTTTTGCCTTTTAGGATTTTGATGCTCAACTGGGCGCTGCCCGCTACATGCGTGCCGCTCGGTCCCGGGGTGAGAGGAACCACTGTGTTGAAAGTGCAAGGAGCCGGCTTGGTCGGGTTGGTGAAATCGCCGGTCAGGTCAACCAAGCCATGCGTGTCGGAGACGGTTACCGTGACCACGCTGGTCGGGTCCAAGTCCGTTGGCAGTGAGAATTCGGCTTCGCCGAATGCGCAGGTATTCGTCCACACCATTACGCACTGAGGCTGTGGTTTGTCACACCGGTTCGTATGCACGCTGACATCGAACATGCCGAGCGTGTATGCGTTGGTCGCGACGTCGATAATGCTGACGGTGTACGTGCCGACGAGCAAGCCGGAGGCTTCGACCTCGAGCGTTGCGGTATTTGTTGTGCCTGCTTTATTTGATTCGATCTCCATGCCTGCACGGCCCATCGCGCCGTCTGGGGCATTCGTGGTGCTCGTAAGCACGATGAATTCATGAAGCTCGCGTTGCCAATCGCCCGGGATTTGGAATGCACCAGCCAGATCAACCAAGTTGGTGGCATCGGCTACGGTCACGCCGACAACATTTGTCGCATCCAGTCCCGACGGCAACGGGAAGCTGCCACTGCCAATGTTAATGATGATCGACGGCGGCTTGCCGGGCATTTCTTGTTCGGGAGCGTACATCTGATTCGTCACGGTAACGACGTCGAACGTGCCCAAGATGTATGTGTTGGTCTCGACATCGGTGATGCTGACGGTGTACGTGCCAACCAATAGCCCGTCGGCAGTGACGCGCAGGGTTGATGCGTTAATAGTCGAGGATAATGAAGCGAACCCCACGGCGCCTACCGGCGCGTTGGTGGTAGCGATCAGATGCGCCGTCTTGTGAAATTTGTGCGTCGGCTCGACTGGGATTTGGAATGCACCAGCCAGATCAACTGCGCTGGTGGCATCGGCTACGGTCACGCCGACAACGTTCGTTGCATCCAGTCCCGACGGCAAGGAAAAATCACCGCTGCCGATGGTGGTGGCGGCTGGCCCCGGCCCGTGGTGCCTCTGCGGCCCGATAATAACATTCATCTGATTCGTCACCGTAACGACGTCGAACGTGCCCAAGACGTATGTGTTGGTCGCGGCATCGGTAACGCTGATGGTGTACGTGCCGACTAATAGCCCGTCGGCGACTACTTTCAAAGTGGCGGCGTTAGTAGTTGGGGATCCACCATCGTCCGGTGTCACCCGCAGGCAGGAGAACGAGGCGAACCCCATCGCACCCGCTGGCGCATTGGTGGTGGCGGCGAGTACCGCGATTTGTCCAGAATCATGATCGCCATCGGCAAGAACACGCGGGCCGGAAACGCCGACTAAACCAAGCACAACCGCGGCACAAACCAGAAATCTCATTTTCATAAGCAACCTCGCCTTTTAAATCCCAACCATCGAAAATCGTACCCAAGTTTCCTGCAAAGTCAACCGACGAATAAACTTCTTTATTCTAGCGGTTTTGCGTGAGCCAGCCGTGTTTTCGTCGGCGCGGCTACAACCGGAACCCTAGAGCCGCAAACTTTCGTCGGAGCGACTCGTTTGCGCCGCGCAGCGTCAGCTTGGTATTGAAGAACTCGCGCCGG
>JBEKLX010000064.1:0-10810 GCA_050008795.1 Verrucomicrobiia bacterium
CGAGAAGATTTCCCCCGATGTTAGCCAAATCGACCGCACAACCGTAATCGAGCGCGGCGCGGATACCAACTGGAGGATGGTTGAACCAGCACAAGGGGCGCTCGACCTCGATGCTGTGAAGGATTTGCTTGATGATCTCAGCCAACTCCGCGCCGGGGAATTCATCCGCGAAGGACTCGATAACCTTACCGAGTATGGCCTCGACAAGCCTGAGCTGAAGATCACCGCGACCGCGGACGGCAAGGCGTACACACTTCAACTCGGTAGAGCGCACGGCAGCGGCGATCGATACGCCAGTTGGAGCGATCCTGCGCTTGTGTTCACCGTCGCGGGCGACAACCTCAGTAAGTTCCAGAAAAATCTCGTCACCACGCCGGTGCCCGCTGTGTCCAACCGACCTCTCGCGACGGTCACGGCGACGAATCCGCCCCCACCCTCGCCCGTCGTGCCAGCCACTGTGTCGAATCCCTGATGACGGAACTTGTTCCGCATACCTTCTCTCGGGGCTGGCTGCGAAGTATTCGCCGCGAATGACAAAGACAGAAGGGAGAAAGGTATGATTGCCGCAAAGAGGCGCAGGAAAAGCCCTCCGTTGTGCAAGGTCAAAAGACCGCCACGGCGAACAGATCGCGTGCATGATCGCGGTCGAACCATGCCTACTGGCAGCTTGCTGTTTGACGTGCGAGGAGGTTAAATCACTGCGAGTAAGCGGTCTCGCGGCTCCGTTCATGCGTGCCGCTGTGCCGGTCGGATCAATCGGGAGCCAGCAAAGATGCGTGGATTGATCACAATCCTAGTAATATGATGGAAGAATCATGGAAGTCGGTACGGTTGGGTAGCGTCCTCATCGTGTTGTTGACGCTGGTGGTGTATCTCCCTGCGATGCGCGGCGGGTTCATTTGGGATGATGTCGCTCTCATCACAGACAACCCATTGGTCAAAGCCGATGACGGACTTTATCGGTTTTGGTTTACGACGGAACCTAGCGATTACTATCCGTTGACTTGGAGCCTGTGGTGGCTGGAATGGCGGTTATGGGGCAGCAGCGCCGTGGGATACCACCTTCTCAACGTGTTGTTGCATGCCATCAATGCTGTGCTGGTGTGGGTGATCCTTAAGCGCCTCAGAATTCCCGGGGCTTGGTTGGCCGGGCTTGTCTTTGCCATTCACCCGGTGAACGTTGCCACAGTCGCTTGGATCAGCGAACAGAAGAACACGCTGTCGATGCTCTTTTACGCGGTAACGATCCTTCTGTATTTGCGATTCGAGGAAGAAGGTAGTTGGAGCTGGTACTCTCTTGCGCTGGTGGCGTTCCTATTGGCCTTGCTCAGCAAGACAGCGGTCGTCATGTTACCCGTTGTACTGTTGGGGTGCGTTTGGTGGATGCGCCACCGGGTGCGATGGAAGGACTTCCTCTACAGCACCCCGTTCTTCACCCTTTCGTTGGTGCTAGGGCTGGTGACGATCTGGTTTCAGTACAACCGAGTCATGGGAGGACATCCAGCCCGAGAGGTTGGTTTTCTGTCGCGCTTGGTGGTAGCCGGTTGGGTGCCGTGGTTTTACCTATACAAGGCCCTCCTGCCGTTCAACCTAAACGCGGTTTATCCAACATGGAACGTCAATACTTCGCTTTGGATTTCATATCTGCCTGGACTGGTTCTGGTGGGCTGTCTCACACTTTTCTGGTGGAGACGCAAGACTTGGGGACGGCCATTAATATTCGCGCTGGGATATTTTGTGATAATGCTTTTCCCGGTGATGGGATTCTTCGATCAGGGGTTTTATCAGTCCTCTCTAGTATCTGATCACTGGCAATACTACTCGATAGTCGGAGCCATCGCCTTGATAGTAGCCACAGGGATGGCGCTTTACCGCCGAACAAGTGAACGGGGCCAGTATGTTGGGGTGTTGGCGAGCGTGATTGCGCTGATGATGTTGGGAGTGGCTACTTGGATACGGGCCAGTGTTTGGGGAGTCCCTGAAACACTTTGGCGAGATACCGTGACAAAGAATCCGGACGCCTGGGCAGCGCAGCACAATCTAGGGATCGCCTTGGCGCAAGCGGGCAGGGTTGAGGATGCAATCGGACACTACAAGCAGGCGTTGCTGATCAAACCCAACTTTGCTGAAGCACACAACGATTTGGCGAATGCTCTACTCGACTCGGGCAAGGTTTCGGAGGCGATTACCGAGTATACTGAGGCGCTGCGGATCAAACCGGATTATACAGCCGCGCACAACAACTTGGGGAACGCGCTGCTCCGACTGGGCAGTGTGCCCGAAGCGATTGCCGAGTTTACGGCGGCATTACGGATCAAGCCTGACAATGCGGAAGCCCATAGCAATTTGGGATCTGCCCTGGCCGGTCAGGGCAGGATTGCCGAAGCGATCGCCGAGTTTGCGGCGGCATTACGGATCAAGCCCGACAATGCGGAGGCGCACTACAACATGGGACTTGCCCTGGCCAGTCAGGGCAGGATTTCGGAGGCGATTGCCGAGTATCGGGAAACCTTGCGGTTGAATCCTGATTTGGCCCCAGCTCTCTACGAGCTGGCCTGGATTCTCGCTGTTGACCGGAACGCGAGTCTTCGCAACGGTGCCGAAGCGATTCAGTTGGCAGAGCGACTTTGTGCGGTCACGGGCAACCAGCAGGCGAAGGCCCTAGACGTGTTGGCCATCGCCTATGCCGAAGCCGGTCAATTCACCGACGCAATCCGGGTCGCCCAGAAAGCCATCGAATTGGCAAGCGCTGCTGGACAGCAAGAACTTGCTCAGCAGGTTCAAGAACGGTTGAAGTTGTACCAAGCCAGCCGGCTGTTCCGGGAGGGGTCGGTGCTGACTGTGCCGGGGGCGTAAGCGCCACCGTACTTACTGGTCGAGTAGAGCAGGAGCAAACGGTGCGAGGTCAAAAGACCGCTATGGCTGATGCGAGCCAGGAAGTAACGATAGCGGGGTGAGGGGGTTGACGGTCTGGAGGAGGTTTGCTAATGTTTTAAAACCTTCGGAGTTGTTTATGAGGGATTTATTAAATGAGAATGTATTGGTGCTGAACCGTCTCTGGCAGGCGATCAACGTCTGCACGGCGGAGCGCGCCTTTACGTTGCTTTACATGGGGCACGCCGAAGTAGTGATGGAGCAAGGCGGTAACTTCCAGACTTTCGATTTTACTGAGTGGCGCGATATCAGCCAGGCACACAACGGCGACGACGTGGTCCGCACCGTGTCGTTCACGATCCGCATCCCGCGCGTGATCCTGCTGCTGTTCTTCGATCATCTGCCGCACAAGGAAGTCAAATTCACGCGTCACAACATCTTCGAGCGCGACCGCAACACCTGCCAGTATTGTGGCAAGAGGTTCGACCGCCGGGAGCTGAATCTGGATCACGTGATCCCGCGGGATCGCGGTGGGACGACGACATGGGAGAACATCGTCTGTGCATGCATTCCCTGCAATACACGCAAGGCCAACCGTATGCCGGTGGAAGCGGGCATGCACCTGATCAAAAAACCGAAGCGTCCAAAGTGGCGACCATTCGTCAACGTCACCCTTAGCACCATCGCGCACGATAGCTGGAAACACTTCCTCGACCTGGCTTACTGGAACGTCGAACTAGGCGAAGACATCAAGTAAGTCAGCTTCGCCTTTGTACAGCTTGCTCTCGCCCAACCCGGGTAATTCCACGCATGCGCTGTCACAATGACTGCTTGGCGGGCGGTGGGCCGGGCTGGTATAGTGTGCGGCAAATGGCTGAGATCTATCGCAAACTTTCGATCCTGATCCCCGTCTTCAATGAGCGCGGCACGGTGGAGGAACTTGTGCGCCGCGTTCGCGCCGCGAACACACTGGGGTTGGAGAAGGAAATCATCGTCGTGGACGACGCATCCACCGATGGCACCAGCGATATCCTGAATAAGATCGCGCGGGAGAGTACCGTGAAAGTGGTAGCGCATCCATGGAATCGCGGCAAAGGCACGGCCTTGCGCACAGCGATCCAGCATGTGACAGGTGACATTCTGCTGATTCAGGATGCCGATTTGGAGTACGACCCGTCTGACTATCCCGCGCTGCTCAAACCCATCATCGATGGGCGCGCCGACGTGGTGTACGGTTCGCGGTTCCTCGGCGGACCACATCGGGTCCTATTTTTCTGGCACTATACCGCCAACAGATTTCTCACTCTTATCACCAACATCGTCTGCAACCTGAATCTCACCGACATGGAGACGGGCTACAAAGTCTTCAAGCGGAAATGCATCGAGGGACTAAAACTCAGCTCGAATCGTTTTGGTATCGAACCGGAACTGACAGCCAAGCTGGCCCGGCGCCGGTGTCGCTTCTATGAGTTGCCGATCAGCTACGCGGGCCGCGACTATTCCGAGGGCAAGAAGATCGGCTGGAAAGACGGTCTCGCCGCGCTGTGGCATATCTTCCGCTACCGGTTTTTCGATTGATGCTGTAGCCCCGAAAGCTTGCCACGTTTCACGTGCCTTTGGGACCTTGGGCGAGACATCGTGTCAGATGCCTGCGCCATCCACGAAATGGCCCATCATCTTATTGAGGGCTTTCCCCTTCGCGGAACGAATCTGCGTCTTACCACCTTCTTGATAAACCACCGTGTCGGGTGGCACAGACTCCAACAGCCAGACATTGCCGCCTATGATCGAATCGTGCCCAATCGTGACGTTCCCCAAAATTGTCGCGCCGGCGTAAATCGTCACGCGGTCTTCGATGGTCGGATGGCGTTTCTGCCCGCGCAACGCCTGGCCCGCGGCGAGCGACTTGGCCACCAAGCCCACGCCCTGATATATCTTCACGCGCTGGCCGATGATCGTCGTTTCACCGAAGACGACTCCTGTGCCATGATCGATGAAGAACGACGGGCCGATCTGCGCGCCGGGATGAATATCGATACCGGTTTTGCTGTGCGCCCACTCAGTCATGATCCGAGGAATGATTGCGACATGGCGTTGATACAACAGGTGCGCCATCCGTTGAACGGCAATCGCCTCAATGCCCGGGTACGCGAGTATGACTTCCTCGTTGCTGATCGCCGCGGGATCGCCTTCGTAGGCGGCGACCACATCGGTTTGAAGAAGCGTCCGCACCGCGGGTAGTTCCTGCAAAAAATCCTCGGTCACACGTGCCGCCGTGCCGGCCATGTCTTTCTTGTCGCACTTGTCGTATGGTCGATATTCCAGGCTCTTGTAGATTTCGGTCTCCAGTCGTTTCGCCACCGACGACATCAACTCCGACGTGTACTTGGCGATTTGGGCGGAATGAAGCGGCTCCTTGTCATAAAAGCCGGGAAACAGCAATCGCAACAGGTCTTGCGTGATCTCCACCACGGCCTCGCGCGACGGAAGATTCGCGCCGTCCAAGTGATTGATCCCACCGTGTTTGCGGTACGAGTCCATCAGACTATCAGCAATTTGTGTCAGCTTCTTCGCCATAGCAGGCCGTAATGTAACCACGAATCTAGGTAAATTCACGCCAATAATTCGCGCCAATCCGCCTCCGTCCGCTCTTACAGGAATTCAGCAGCGACCTCATCGGCGAAAAGGATGCCACGGCGGGTCGGCGCGAGCCGACCGTTGCGCCATTGGACCAACTCAGCGTTGAGCAACTTGGCGATCTCTTTGTCCCAGCGGCCCTGGATCAGCTCCGCGGGTACGCCTTCGTTCATCCGCATGCCAAAGGCGGCGCGTTCGGCAGCGCGCAGTTTTGGTGTGAGCCTTTCCTCAAAGCTGACTACTGACTTCTGGCTCCTGACTCCTCGGATGTACTGTTCGGTGTCGGCTACGTTCTGCCAACGTCGGGTGCCGACTGTGGAGCAGGCGCTCGGGCCGAGGCCTATGTAATCCTTGACCTTCCAATATGCGATGTTGTGGGCGCACTCGCGACCGGGCTTGGCAAAGTTACTGACCTCATACTGGTGATAACCCGCCGCCTCAAGCGTCTCAATGGCTGTTTCGTACATGGCGAGCTGCTCGTCGTCATCCGGTAGAGGCACAGCATGCTCGCCTCGCGGCGAAGCCGTGGGCCGTGCCCCTACAGGGTCGCTGTCATATAACCGCCCAAATTCGGTGTCTTCTTCCAAGATCAGGCAATAGGTGGAGACATGTTCCGGTTGGAGCGCGATGCTCCTTTGTAGCGTGGCGGCAAATTTCGCAACGGTCTGACCAGGTAATCCGAACATCAAATCGAGATTGATATTTTCGAAGCCGGATTTCCGCAGCAGTTCGTAGGTCGCGACGGCCTGTTTGGCCGAATGAACGCGCCCCAATGCTTTCAGCAGCGCATCGTCAAATGATTGCACGCCCAGCGAAATGCGGTTCACGCCAAACTCGCGGAACAGTTTCGCTTTCTCGCCGGCCACCGTTGAAGGATTACACTCGATGCTCCATTCTCGGATACCTTCCAGCGGAAGGTATCGATGCAGCCCCTCCAAAAGACGGCGGATTAGGGACACGGGCAGAATGCTGGGCGTGCCGCCGCCGAAGAAGATGGTGGTGGGGCGTAGGACAATTG
Organism: Verrucomicrobiia bacterium; assembly: GCA_050008795.1. Lineage (GTDB taxonomy): Bacteria > Verrucomicrobiota > Verrucomicrobiia > Palsa-1439 > Palsa-1439 > CAIKBP01. The sequence goes on from JBEKLX010000064.1 coordinate 6,530, forward strand.
TGTTGGAGGATCGTCCCGCCGCTGCGGGATCGCGACTGTTTTCACCGGGCGGCCATGACGGAGCATGGCCCTCCAACGACTGGAGCTCCATCAACACCGCGTCCGCATATCCGTTCATCTGAGCCGCAGTGCCCGGCCGCGAGTAAAACGCGCAGTACGCACATTTCGCCACGCAGAATGGCACGTGGACGTAGAGATGCTCGACTTTACCTGTTGTGGTTTGCATACTTCGGCGTTGACGATAAGCGAGTTTTCGATGGCAAACAAACCGCAAATCATTCTGGCCAGCGCGTCGCCGCGCCGCGAGCAATTGCTCCGCGGAATGGGATTGCGGTTTACGGTGGTGCGTCCTGACAGCGTTGAGGAAGTGTTCACCGGCGCGATACCGGAAGTATTGGCAATGCGAAATGCGCAGTGCAAGGCCCGCGCTGTGGCGGAGCGACATCGGGCGGCGCTGGTGATCGGCGCTGACACAGTGGTCGTGCTTGGCGGTAAGCTGTTCGGTAAACCACGCGATCCCGCAGAGGCGGGGCGGATGCTCGCGGAGTTGGCGGGCCAACAACATGAAGTGCTCACCGGCGTATGCCTGGTACACCGTGCGCAAAGCGTCGAGATGACATTCTGCGACAGCACGAAGGTGTGGATGAAACCGTTGACACGCGAGGGGATCCACGCGTACCACAGCAAGATCGATCCACTCGACAAGGCGGGGGCGTACGCGGCTCAGGAGCACGGCGACACGATCATTAAGCGTATCGACGGCAGTTTCAGTAACGTGATGGGTCTGCCTATCGAACGGCTGCGAGTGATTTTGGAGAAGCTGTTACAATCGTGACGATTCTTCGCGACCGCAAGTTGATGCATGGACAGGATTTGGTATGATTCTGGGATAAATGACGCGAGAGAGAATCCATTTTGAGGTGGCGCTCTTGGCGTCAGTGCTGTTGCACGCGGCAACGTGTGAGATCGTCCAACATGACGAGGTTCTGGCGCGCATCGCGAGGCGGACCCCGCTGGTGAGGTTGATCAGCGCGTTGGGGGCGCGTCAGGCCTCGACGATCACACCGGACAAGCGGGAAACGGAGATGCAGACGCTGACGTTCATAGAGGCGCCGCGCACGTTCATGGAGACAACGAAAGAACAGGTCACAGGCGAGGAACCAACATCCGCTGAGTTTTACTCCGATAAGGCTACCGTGACGGCTAACCGCGAGAACCCGACGGACAAGCCCGGCGGCACGCCGTACTTAAGTGGCAGCGAGACGCGTATGGCGAGCGCGGCAGATGTGATACCGTTCACGGGAGCGGTTGGTCAGCCGGTGGCGCAGATGCCGGCCCTGGCACAGAATGTGGTGCGGCCCGCACCAACGGAATTGGCATTGCCACAGCCGACCGTCGAGGCGGGATTGAAGGTGGCCGAGGGAAAGAATCAGGCGATGCTGGTGCTCCCGTCAGATGCGGTGCCACTCGGGCCGTCGACGAAGCCGTCCGCAATTGCCACACCCCCAACCGTGCCGGAGGTTTCGGTACTGGCGCAGCCGCCGGGGACGCCGGGCACTGCGTCGGGTCACGAGATCATCGCAGTGAAATCGCGGTTGACGGCATCGGGCGTGGCGCGGATCGGTGTGGACGCGTTTAATGTAGCCAGCAGTCCATTTGGCGCCTACGACCAGAAAATAATAAAGGCCGTGCAGAGCCGCTGGTATGCGCTGATCGAAAAATACTCGATCTACGAGCGCTCAGGCGCGGTGACAATCACGTTTGAGTTGCGTGCGGACGGCACGGTGTATAACCTGCAGCGGTCGGAGAACTCGGTCGGTGAACTGCTGGCTTTATATTGTGAGAAAGCCATCTTGGATTCGACACCGTTTGAGCCGTTCCCCGACCGGTTTCGGCTGTTGCTCGGCAACCAGCCGCGCGAAGGCAGTTTCACGTTTTACTATTGAACAACGGATGCAAGGAGGTCGAAATGCCACAATGGTTTATTGATAGCTGGATTGTGATGGTTCCACTGTCGGTCTGCTCAGTGGTGGGATTGGCGATTGTGTTGGAACGGGTGTGGGCACTGCGGAGGCTACGGATCATTTCGCCCGCGCTGGCTGCAGCGATTCAACACCGGCCCAATACCCCGGAGAAAATCGAACAGGTGCATTCGCTGAGCGAGACCGACAGGTCGGTCTTGGGTGAACTCGTACGGGTGGTTTTTCTCCACGCGTCACTGCCGAAGGAGCAGAATTTGGAAGCGGTGCAGTCGGCAGCGCGGCAGATCATGGGACGGCTGGACCGCGGCTTGACTACGCTGGCGTTGATAGTCGAATTAGGCCCGCTGCTCGGTTTGCTAGGCACGGTCATCGGCATGGTGAAACTCTTCACCGATGTCGCACAACGCGGGTTGGGTGAACCTTCGCAGATTTCGGCTGGCATTTACCAGGCGTTGACGGCGACAATGGTCGGTCTAGGCATCGCAGTGCCAGCACTCGTTGCGGTGATGTATCTGCGTCGGCGGATCGAATTACTCGTGTTGGAGCTGGAACGCCACACGGGCGAGCTGTTAGCGCGTCTGTATCGGAGCCAATAGAGGCGGCCCCATGCGCATCTTCGAGCAACCTGCATCGCGCCGTATCCCTGCGATTCGTGTGATCAATCTCGTTGACATCCTGTTTATCCTGCTGATTTTTTTCATCGCCACGACGACGTTCCGTCGCGATCCAGTAACTGCGGTCAAACTCGCGTTGCCGGAGGCGAAGACAGCGGAGGAATTGGGCAAGACGAAGGTCGCCCGGCTTCTGGTCACAGTGGCTCCGGATGAGACGATCTACGTTGATAACCGTCCGGTTCATGTGGCGTCGCTGGAGGCCATATTGCGCAAAGCTAGGGAACAAAATCCCGACGTGCAGGTGCAGTTTTCGGCCGACAAGAAAGTCAGTTACGGCACAGTGGTGGCGATTATGGACGCGGCGCGTGCCGCGGGCGTCCGTGACATCACCGCGTTCACGAAGAGATCAGTGAAATAAGAATCCCCCCACCCCATCTCTCTCCCGCTTGCGGTAAGAGAGACCGGGTGAGGGGAAAAACGACGACTGCGCCTTGCGCTACACGGCCATCCTTATCGGCACAGCGTATAACTTCAAGCCGACGGCAATATCTTAGCCGAGGATGGCGACTTTGGCTTGCTTGGCGATGCGGAACTTCACCACGCGCTTCGCAGGAATCTGGATCGCTTCGCCCGTCTTGGGGTTGCGGCCCATGCGCGCCGCGCGATTGACGAGCACCAGCTTGCCTAGGCCGGGGATCGTGAACGCGTTCTTCGCTTCCTTGTAGGCCAACTTGACGAATTCCTCTACGAACTGATTGGTCTGTTTCTTCGAGAGCCCGGTCTTGGCAGCCATGTGACTGATGGTCGCTGATTTGGTCATCTTTGCCATAAAACTTTTCCTCCTCCTTGTGTTAAGGTTTGGCGCACATTTAGCAGAACGCCCACACGCTTGCAAGCATTGATTTTACTGACTTAATAATTTAATCCCACCCGCGCGTCGCCCTTGGCAATTCACCCTTCCCTGACGCTCAGCTTCGGAAAACGTTGACGGGCAAGTATTCCGTGCAATCGTGAATGAACAGCTTGAAAGCCGCGGGCGGCAGTGATTCATGGGGGGCGCTAGCTTTTTTGCTGCACTGGTTTTAGGGCGATTCACTGGCTCATGCTCGCCGGGAAATCACTCGTTGGCGGGGTGACGCCGCCGCTGAAGTTGCGCGGCGCCGATGGCGCGCCTGCGCGTGTGATCCTAAGGGGGACTTGACGCGCAACGGTATCTCACAGAGAGTGTGCTACATGAACACGACTTCAGGATTACTGTCAGGCAAGAAAGGGTTGGTGGTCGGAGTCGCCAACAAACATTCCATCGCTTGGGCCATTGCACGGGCATGGGCCGAAGCGGGCGCGCGGCTGGCGTTCACATATCAGGGTGAACGGGTCAAGGAGAACGTCGAGGAACTTGTCGGCACGTTCGGCGCCAATACGCCGCTGTATCCGTGCGACGTGACGCGCGATGGGGAAATTGCCACCATGTTCGCACAAGTGGCGAGGGATTTTGGGAAGCTCGATATATTGCTGCATTCGGTGGCGTTCGCGCCGAAGGAGGCGTTGGAAGATCGGTACATCAACACATCGCGCGAGGCGTTTCGCATCACACTCGACGTCAGTATGTATTCACTGGTGGCGCTGACGCGCGCAGCGGTGCCTCTGATGTCCCATGGCGGCTCTATCATCGCAATGACCTACTA
>JBEKLX010000065.1:0-10736 GCA_050008795.1 Verrucomicrobiia bacterium
CCAACGCCGTATCTAATTCCACCACAGGCTGGCGAAATCAGAGGTGTATGGGTAAGCGACACGGCTCGACTGGATTGGGACAGGGCGACGGCACAACTGAAGCGAAATGGGTTCAACGCGATGTACGTGAACTTCGCCACTGCTGGCGGCGCGTTCTACCCTGGCAGTCGCGTGCTACCCGACGTTTCCGGCATGTCAGCGAAAGAATTCGAACGCGGTATTTTTCTCGCCCACAAACGCGGCTTGGCGGTACACGCGAAGTTGGTTGTGATGTTCATGTTCCGCAGCCCGCCGGATTTCCAACGTAAAATGGTCGCGGCAAACCGTGTGATGCGCGGCCCCAACGGCAAACCGATCTTGCAGGGCGGTTACGGATGGCTATGCCCGTCGCAAAAAAACAACCACGATCTCATGGTTGCATGCGTTCGGGAGATGGTGAAGCGATATCCTGTGGACGGCGTGCAGTTTGACTATCTTCGGTTCAGCGAACAGCCTTCCTGCTTTTGCGCCAACTGTCGACGTGCGTTCGAACAATGGCATGGTAAACCGGTCAAACATTGGCCTTACGACGTAAAGGACGGGCCGCTGACCCAGCGTTTTATCGAATGGAAGCAGCAGATCATCAACCAGTGGACGCGCGACCTCAGTGATGCTGCACACAGTGTACGAACGAATGTTACTGTTTCTGCGGCGGTCTTCCATGACCTCGACCGCGCCCGGGAAGAAATGGGACAGGATTGGAAACTCTGGCTGGAACGAGGCTGGCTGGATTACGTCTGCACGATGACTTATACAACCGATCCGCGCGAGTTCGAGGTCCGTGTGCGCCAACAGGAGGCGCGGGTGCCGCGCCAGCAATTGGTCGTTGGTATCGCGAGTTGGAAACTCGATCACTTGTCCGCGCTGGTGGCTCAGATCAATGCGACCCGTATACTGGGCACATCCGGCTTTGTCCTGTTCTCCTACGATGATGCCTTGGACCGGAGATTCCTGCCTAATTTGAACCTCAGTCCCGGACGTTGATCACCGGCGGGAGAGGGTGTGAAAATCGGCAAACTGGGCAATGTCCTCCACTTCAGCCAACGAGTGGAATGTCACATCCATACGCGCCTCGCATAATGCAGCGATTGGGTTCAAGCCGCCACTGACAATCAGACCGGCTCGTCCTTCGCCAACCGGAATCTCAAACAAAGGTTGATTTGGCGTTCCGATGGCCAGAATACCATCGAGTCCATGCCGTTCCATTTCTTCCTTGATGCGCCGCACCGCAGGGACGGATGCTGCGGGGACCTCGCGGAAACTGACACCAATCACACCAGAATCAGTCCGGACGCATTCTCGCACCTTGGTCATGCCGGCGCGTATGAACGCCTCCAGTGGATCCAACGTGGTGCCACTGTACTCAATAACTGCCACAAACCGTATAGGCCGTCGATCGCGCAGCTCGAGCAGCCCGCCGAACCTCGAAACGACCGGGATGCCCTGTTTCAACAGTATCCCGTTGGCCGTTACGCTGCATACCGTCCCCAAAGCAATATGCCCGTTTGGCACCGTGGCCGATCCCAACGTCTCGCCTTCCTGTAGGACAGCCAGTTTAGTTCCCATCCCCAGACGCCGCAAAAACACTGGGCGCATAATCTCTAACGCGCGCACCAAACCGTCCTTGGGAATCAAAGCAAGGTTGCTCACGATTGTTCCAGCTCCAGCGCGCAGATCGTAGGTCATCCGATAGACCAACGAATCAATGCGCGCCGCTATGAACCCAACCTTCTCAATGATGTTTGCACATCTCAGCTCGTTTCGGCCCGCTTCAGTCAGCTCCCGACCAGCGCGCCGACTCACGCGTCGCGTCAACCCCTCACGATCCAGTTCCAATAAGTAGAACCGAATCGTCCGCTCCTCGAGCTTGGTTCCTGAGATTTGCAGGCATTCCTGAATCCGCGCCGCTCCCGCCGGTCTGCCAATGTCGTCCAGCGCCTTTAGAATCCCGATCCGCGCCGTCGTATTAGGTCGATTCATAATACGGCATTATTGCCGTTAGAAATGCGCAGTGCAATGATGTTTTCCTTTGACACGATTTTGGGCGCTAGGTACAAACGGCCACGACTTACCGTGTTCAAGCGAGTTGGAACACGTGAAGCGTCAAAAGTTAGACTCCTCATATCAGGAGTCGTCGCCGCACGCGACGGTAACATTCATCAACTCAAAAAGGAGATCACAAATATGTCTGAGTTAGCACGAAACAACGACGTTCTTGGCACCGCCAACCGTGGTAATCCCGCAGAGTCCGGCCTCTGTACCCTTTGCCGTGCCGACTGCAAAGGTAAATGCGAGACTTGGTTGAGCTGCATGATCGGACGCAAGCTGCTTTATCCCCGTGATTTCGGCATGGTGACAGCCGGTAGCTCCAACACGACCCATGTGGGGGTCAACTACAACGCGCTACGCATTGAAGGCTATCTTTACGGTGCGCACGGCGTCTCCAAGGGTCTCAGTACCAGTGCAGACGACTGCGTGTTCCCGAATGTGAACATCGAGACGCAGTTTGGCACGAAGGTCAAAACCAAATGCCGAGTGCCCATGATGACCGGCGCGCTTGGTTCAACGTTCATTGCCGCAAAGTACTGGTCTTCGTTTGCCGCCGGCGCAGCGCTGGTTGGGATTCCGATCGTCATCGGCGAGAACGTGGTCGGTGTAGACCGCCAATCCGTTATCCAGAAGGGCCGCATCAAGGTGTCACCCGAACTCGACCGGCGCATCGAGACGTTCCTGCGCTACAATGACGGCTACGGAGCCATCCTCGTCCAGATGAATGTCGAGGACACCCGCAACGGCGTCGCCGAGTATCTGATCGACAAGTATGGGGACAAGGTCGTTATCGAACTTAAGTGGGGGCAGGGCGCCAAGGACATCGGCGGCGAAATCCAGGTCACGACTTACGAATACGCGCTCTTTCTGAAGAACCGCGGATACATCGTGGATCCTGATCCGACGTTGCCGCAGGTCAAGGAAGCGTTTGAGCGTCGGGCTATCCGCGCATTCGCACGTCACAGCCGTCTTGGGTATACCGATCTGAAATCAGCGAAGGATGTGCAGGCGGCGTTTATGAAACACGTCGCCTACCTCCGCAAGCTCGGCTACAAGCGAATCACGCTGAAGACGGGTTCCTATGGTATGGAAGCGCTGGCCATGTCTATCAAATTCGCCAGCGAAGCCAACCTCGACTTACTGACCGTTGACGGATCCGGCGGCGGCACCGGCATGAGTCCATGGAACATGATGGAAACATGGGGCGTGCCTTCCATCCTGCTCCACGGCAAGGCGTATGAATACGCCAACATGCTGGCAAAGAAGGGTAAGCATGTTGTGGACATGGCGTTTGCTGGCGGTCTCGCTCGCGAAGATCATATCTTCAAGGCCCTCGCGCTTGGAGCGCCGTTCGTAAAGCTGGTCTGCATGGGTCGTGCGCTAATGATCCCCGGTTTCGTCGGTTCCAACATCGAAGGTGTTCTCCGTGGTCAGGAACGCGAGATTGTGGAAGAAGGACGCCTCGTTCGAAAGGACCTGACGCACGGCAACTGGGAGAAATTGCCTGCCAGTGTGGCGGAGATTGGTTCGTCAGCCGAGGAGATCTTCGCCGGCTACCATGAGGTACAGAAGAAGGTTGGCAAGAACGAGATGAAGAACATCCCGTTTGGCGCAATCGCCATCTGGACGTTGGCCGACAAGCTGGCCGCCGGTCTCCAGCAGTTGCTGGCCGGTGCTCGCAAGTTCGACGTCAAGGAAATTAGCCGCGACGACGTGTTCTCCTGTAACCGCGAGACGGAGAAAGAGACCGGTATCCCGTTCATTACGGACGTGGAAGACGACAAGGCCAAGAAGGTCTTACTAAGTAAGTAATCCACGTTTAGCCGAATCACATACGGGGCCAACCTTGCAGTCGCGAGGTTGGCCCTGTTGTTTTTCTGCCTAATGACGGACGGAGAGTGGTTTCTCGTGGAATGCGCGTCCGGTTTGGTACAGCCTAAGCCGCTCTTGAACTTGCCGAGCCAGTTCTTGCTGTCCCGTGGCCGCCGCCAAGTCCATGGCCTTTTGCGCTGTCCGAACCGCATCGGTAAACCGCCCTGCCTCGGCATAGGCGGCCGCCAACACGTCCAAAGCATCCGCCTGCGGGTCGCCCGCTGTGACGGCGCAAAGTCGTTCTGCCAACTGAACGGCCTCGCCAGCGCTGCGAAAGTTTGCGTTCCCATCGGTCGCCAGAATCCAAGCCAGCTTACTCAGAGCCGGCGCCAAATCAGGCATCAACCGCAAGGCTTCCCGATACTGGGCAATCGCCTCAGACACATTGCCCAGTTGATACAAGGCGTCCCCTAAGTTGTAATGTGCCTCGGTGGAATCGGGATCAAGGTGCAGTACCTGTTCGTATTGCTTGATCGACTCGGGTACCTTGCCTGAGTCGAGCAGAGCGTTCCCCAAGTTGTAGTGCGCCTCGGCATCGTCCGGCTTGATCCGCAGGACCAGATAGAATTGCCGGATGGCCTCTTGGAGCCTGCCTGTCCGAGCTAGGACCACCCCCAAGTTGTTGTGCACGTCGGCATCGTCCGACCCAAGGCGCAACGCCTGCTCGAACTGCTCGATCGCCTCGGACATATTGCCCTGCCTGACTAGGGCAATTCCGAAGTTGTAGTGCGCGTCGGCATCGTCCGGCCTGAGGCGCACTGCTGCAGCGTACTCGGCGATCGCTTCTGACACCTTGCCCTGACTGGCCAGGGCAGCTCCCAAACCGTTGTGCGGATCGACATAATTGGGTTTGATCCGCAACGCCGCACTATACTCGGCGATCGCCTCTGACACCCTGCCCTGACTGGCCAAGGCCACTCCCAAGTTGTTGTGCGCTCGCGGATTGCTCGGGCGTTTGGCTGCTGTATCACTCCAGATGGCCAGTTCACTGCGGTAATCCGCGTTGCGCCGTACGGTAAGGAATCCCAGCCCCACCGCCACCGCCAAGCACACAGCCATACTTCGCCAACCGATCAACGTATGGATCCCAATCACCACCAACGTCACCACCGCCGCCAGCGGCAGATACATGCGGTGTTCAAACGCTGCTTCAGCGATCGGGACCACACTTGAGCTGGGTGCGAGGGTCAGAAAGAACCACGCGCCTACAAACCCAAGAGACGGCATACTCTTCCAAAGCCAAACCGTCGCGAACAGTAGGATCGTAATCAAAGTGGCCGGCGGCACAATGCTTATCCATGTCCGCGCGATCGGCCAAGCGTAGTCCAGACAAAGCGGGTGTGGCCACACTGACAACCGCAAATAGTGCAGAATCACACCTGGCTGGGTTAGCGCGTACTCCACGGGCTGGATAGGTTGATATGCGAAACCGGCGTTTGTCTTCCACTCTTGGCCACCGTTCTGCAGCAACACAAGTAATAACAACCACGTGGCAGCCAGGCTACTGTAGAGCCACACCCGTCGCCGCAAAGCCTCGCGGAGCGATCCCGTCAGGAACGCGCGGTCGTACAGCAGGATCACCACGGGCACCGTAGCCATCACCGGCTTGCACCTCATTCCCACAGCACAGGCAACCACCGCCGCAGCGTACCACAGTCGCCCCTTCGTCACCTCCGCTCCGCGAATCACGCAGTAGAGCGTCAGCAGGTAAAACAAGCCCATCATCGACTCGGCACGCTGGATGATATACGTAACGCTCTCCGTCTGCAGAGGATGTAAGAGCCACACCAACGCCACGGCAAACGCCAACCAGCCTGCTGTTTGACCATACCGGGAGCGCAGGCGTTCGCCCGCCAGTGTGCGGCGCACGATCCCATATAATGTCAAAGCTGCCAGCATGTGGATGATGAGATTAAAAGCGTGATAACCACGCACGTCGAAGCCACCGACTGCATAATTCAACGCAAGCGACAGTTGCACGACCGGTCGCGACGTGCTGGCCACCATCTCGGTCAGCGGCGCGTGCTGGATGCGCGGATTCTTCAGAATCCGTACATCGTCAAAGAGGAATGGTACGGAAAAGCTGTTACTGTACGCCGCAAGCGCTGCCAGGACGACGAGGGCGCCACCCAACCACACCGACTTACAAGGCTCTTTCATCATATTGCTGGGGTCGCGAATCAGTCCGCGCATACCTGCTCTCACGCCAAACAGCAAGCCGTCCGCGAGCTAGATACTCTTACCGATCGCCGCGGCGACCGCGCGCATTTGGGTAACCAGCGATTCAAACTGATCGGGGAGCAACGATTGTTCGCCGTCGGAGAGCGCCGCTTCGGGATCGTTGTGGACCTCTACCATAATACCGTCCGCGCCACTGGCGACCGCGGCCAATGCCATAGCAGGAATCAGATCGTGATGACCTGCCCCATGGGTCGGATCTACAATGACCGGCAGATGCGATTCTTTCTTGAGCGCAGGCACGGCGGAGAGATCAAGCGTGTTGCGCGTGTAGGTCTCGAAAGTACGGATGCCGCGCTCGCATAGCATCACGTTCATGTTTCCTTCGTTCAGAATGTACTCCGCGCTGAGCAAGACGTCCTTGATGGTTGCTGCCAAACCGCGTTTGAGCATCACGGGTTTCTTGCACCGGCCCACTTCCTTCAACAACGAAAAGTTCTGCATGTTGCGGGCGCCAATCTGGATGATGTCGGTATACTTCTCCACAACCTCGGTGTCTTTGGTGTCCATCAACTCGGTAATGACGGGCAACCCCGTAGCGGTACGCGCTTCGGCCAGCAATTCCAGTCCCTTCTTTCCCAATCCCTGAAACGTGTACGGCGATGTGCGCGGCTTGAATGCTCCGCCCCGCAGCACTGACGCGCCTGCCTTCTTCACGATGCGCGCAATCTGCAGGATTTGTTCGCGGCTCTCAACCGAGCACGGCCCGGCGATGAGCACTACTTTGAGGGCATCACCGATCTTTACGCCACGCACGTCAATAACCGTCCGTTTCTGCGTGAATTCGTAACTGGCAAGTTTGTATGGCTTCAGCACCGGCGTAACCGACTCGACGCCGGGGAACGCCTCCAGCGGTTTTTCGCGTGCTCTATCTTCAGGGCCGATTATGCCGATGATCGCCCGCTCAACACCGCGGCTGGTGTGCGGTTTAAGACCCCACGAGCGGATTGCGTCCTCGATGTGCGCTATCTGCTCATCAGTCGCCCCTCGTTTGCAGATGATGATCATGCCTATCCTTTAGACCGCGAATCGGCGCGAATCAACGCAAATGATTCGTGTCCATTAGTGTTCATTCGCGGTGTAGTTCCGTTCGCAGCACGCGGATAAACTTCCCGTTTTCTCCCGGTAACCCGACTGTCACCCGCACCCATCCGGGCATCTTATAACCGCGCATCTGACGAACGATCACGCCATGTCGCTGCAATGCGCGGAAGATTCTATCTCCATCGCCGACATTGATCAGGATAAAATTGGCGCAACTCGGCACGAACTCCAGTTTCAGCCGTTTAAGCTCGCGCTCCAAGTAAGCCAGCCCGCGCCGCGTCATAGCCTTGGTCTTGCGAATATGCGCCGTATCGGCTAGAGCCGCCAACGCACCTGCCTGCGCGACGGAATTTACGTTGAACGGCTGACGCACCTTTTGCAGCAAGGCGATACAATCCTTCTGAGCAATGCCGTAGCCGATACGGAGTCCCGCCAACCCAACGATTTTGGAAAAAGTACGTAGCAACACCACGTTGTGTTTCATCGCATATCCGACCGATGGCGGCGGATCATCGAGAAACTCGATGTAAGCTTCATCCAGTACGCAGACGACATGGGGTGGGAGACCCTTGATGAAAGAATCGAGTGCCGCATTCGTCACGCGTGTACCAGTTGGGTTGTTCGGGTTGGCGACAAAAACCAATTTGGTCTTCTCAGTGATCGCTTCGCGCATCGCGTTCAGGTCGTGCGTGTGGCCACGGAACGGCACTTCCACGCACCGCGCCTGGAATGTCTTCGCCATGATGCTGTAAATGACAAATGCCCGGTCGCCCACGACAACTTCGTCACCGGGCGCGACGAACGCGTGATACAGAAACTCAATGACCTCATTGTAGCCACAGCCGAGGATGACATTGTCGATCTCGATACCAAATTTCTTTGCCAGCGCTTGACGCAAGTAGAATCCGTCGCCATCAGGATACAAATGCGCCATCGCCAGCGCCTTACGCATCGCAGCCAAAGCCTTGGGTGACGGCCCTAGCGCGTTCTCGTTGGACGCCAGCTTGATGATGGTCTGCGGTTTCAGTCCTAGCTCGCGCGCGACTTCTTCAATCGGTCGCCCCGGTTCGTAAACCGGAATATCGCAGACGTATTTATTGGCCAGAGACTGAAAGCTCATAGTGGCAGTCTGTCAAAGCCGAGAAGAAGGGTCAAATCAGAAACGCCTCGCGCACATGAGTACATCACCCGCAAGTGATCTCCGCTCCCATGCCTCGCCGCATCGTTAACGAATCCAAAATCGCTGGGCTTTCAACCGCATGCGCCTTTGCGCAGTTCCACCAGATCTAATTTGTAATCCTCCTTGTTTTGATTTGCCGTATAGATCGCAACATGCTTGAGACGGTCCTGGTTTAGATACTGCATGGCTGCTTGCTTCGTTGAAAGAGGGCATCGACATCCGAAAATCACAGAAGCCACCGATTGGGGGCGTAGGCACATAAACCTACCTTCTCGGAGGGATGTTCTCGGGACGATGATCCGTACCTCTTGTTCGTATTGCCAATCGGTAAACTTGCTCTTCGCCGCTGCAAAGAATTCCTTCTGAAATTCGTCCACGTCATGGCGATGATGGTAGATTGGCTTGCAATCGCGATACTCAACCTCAAGGAGGTCTAGGTACTTACCGGTAAGGCTAAACGGCTCTTGATCCGTATCATATCCGATAACCAAACCTGTGTGCTGTTTGGCGTAGTGAGCCCACATCAGAATCGAGTCGTTCCTTTTTGAGAAGCAACCTATCGCCCAGTGCGGTTTTGCATAAGCTGCAAACTGGGAACGTACCCACTCCACGTTTTCAGGCAAGCGTGCTACAAGTAAATCGGCAATCCTAGAAGGATTTGTAAGAAGGATTTTTCGACATGTCTCCTTGTCACCGAGTCCTCGAAATTGTCCGTCCCGTTCGTACCATTCATCAAAGCGCTCTGTAACGAACTCGATACAATGCTCCTTGGTCATGCTTGAAAAGTCGATAGCACTTGGAGCCAACTCAAATGGGTCGTTGAATGAGTCTAAGAGCGACAGGCGAAGTTCGCCGGTTCTGAGAACGCAAAGGCCGCCCTCGTCACGGTATTGATAGATAATCATCGCTCACCCTTTCGGTCCCGACGGCACCGGCGATTCCCCTCTCAGCTATTTTAGAACTGACAACTGAGACCCTTCGACAAGCTCAGGGTGACAGCTTGACGGTCATCCATTTGCGTTCGGGTAGCTGCCGAGAATCTTTACAAACACGGTATGTCTGGCCAGTTCGGCCAGCGCTTTCTTGATTCGCGGGTCATCGGCATGACCAAGAAAATCCACGAAAAAGTAATATTCCCACGCCTTCTTTTTGCTGGGACGCGATTCGATCTTGGTCATGTTGATCTTGTATTTCTTGAACGATGCAATGCTGTTGTGCAACGCGCCGATCCGGTCCTGCACTGCAAACATAATCGACGTCTTGTCGTTGCCCGTCCGCGGCGGATATTTCCTGCCGATCACTAGAAACCGCGTCACGTTCTCGCTCGAATCCTGTATGTTCTCGTCGTGAATCGTCAATCCATATAACTCCGCGGCAAGAGAACTGGCAAGCGCGGCTGCGTTCGGTTCGCTCTTTGCGATCTCCGCGGCACGAGTGGAGCTGGATACTTCGATCAGTTCCGCGTGCGGCATATTGAGCTGCAGCCATTGCCGGCATTGCGCGAACACCTGCGCAATCGTGTAAATCTTCTTAATTTGTTCGCGTGAGCAGGCGGCCATCAGGTTGTGACGGATTGGTAACATGATCTGCGCGCAGACTTTCAAGTCGCTATCTGCGAACATGTCGTACGTATGAGTGACCGCGCCTTCGGTGGAATTTTCAATGGGCGCGACGCCGTAATCGGCCCTGCCTTTCGCGACCTCTGTGAACACATCGGTGATGTTTGGCAACGGCTCATACTGCAGGCTAGCTCCGAATTTCTTTACAGCCGCCATGTGTGAGTAAGTCGCTTGCGGGCCTAGGTAGGCGATAATCAGCGGTTTCTCAAGCGACAGCGCACTCGACATAATCTCACGATAAATGGCACGCAACGATTCCTCAGTGAGCGGTCCTTGGTTCTTCTTGGCAATGCGCTGCAATACCACTTCCTCGCGTTCGGGCGCATAAATCTCTTCGCCCGACGCTTGTTTGATCTTGCCGATCCCAAGCACCAGCCGCGTCCGCTTGTTCAGCAAGTTGACCAGTTGACGGTCAATCGCGTCAATTCTGCTGCGCAGGGTTTGCAGATTTGTTTTCATTCGTGTCTCCTCCCGCCGCTGCCGGTTGTGGCATTGCCGTCGACGCGACCGGTTCGCTGACGGGTACTTCCACCTTATGCTCAGCCTTAACTTCCGCAGTCCGCAATGCCGCAGCCTGCAAGCGCAGCTCAGCGGCTTTCGGTATATCGTCGAGATCGCGCAACCCGAAATGCTCCAAAAACCGTTGTGTCGTGCCGTAGAGCAATGGTTTGCCAGGGACGTCGCTACGTCCGACA
>JBEKLX010000066.1:0-10586 GCA_050008795.1 Verrucomicrobiia bacterium
AATCCATCGAACTGCTCGGTAGTGGCCGCGACCATTTCTTGCGCGTCCGCTCCAAAGACGGAGCGGAAGGCATTTCGGTGGACGACGGTCGGATGGATGTTCTCCATCCGATTCTGAACAAGTTGGTCATTCCCTACTTCATTGGCAAGGACGCGCGCGATCTGGAAGATCATCTCTTTGGCGTTTACCGCTACGAAAGCAACTACAAGCTGCAAGGAATGGCTCTCTGGTGTCCGGTGGCACTGGTTGAATTTGCCATTCTCGATATGTTGGGCCGCATCACCGGTCAATCCCTCGGCGAAATGCTCGGCGGCGTCATACGCACCAAACTCCCATTTTACGTAGCCAGTGGACGTCGCGACACCACCCCGGAACAAGAGATTGATTACCTGAAAGGCCTGATCGAAAAGACCGGTGCCAAAGCGATCAAATATCGCGTGGGCGGACGCATGAGTCGCAACCAGGATGCCCTGCCTGCCCGCACCGATAAATTGATCCCACTTTCCCGCAAAGTGTTCGGCGACGAAATGGTGATCCACGCCGATGCCAACAGTTCCTATGACCCGCCCGAGGCTATTCGGGTGGGCCGGATGCT
Organism: Verrucomicrobiia bacterium; assembly: GCA_050008795.1. Classification (GTDB taxonomy): domain Bacteria; phylum Verrucomicrobiota; class Verrucomicrobiia; order Palsa-1439; family Palsa-1439; genus CAIKBP01. The sequence goes on from JBEKLX010000066.1 coordinate 596, forward strand.
GGAGGACATCAAGGCCATTCACTACGAAGAACCCTGTCCCTTCGATAACTTCGATGCGACAAAGAAAGTCACCGATGCCCTCTCGATTCCGGTTGCACTCGGCGAACAGGAATCAAGCGCCTGGCGTTTCCAATGGGTGATTCGCAATCACGTCTGCGATATTGTCCAGCCCGACCTGTATTATTACGGTGGCCTGATCCGCTCGCTCCGGGTGGCACACATGGCCGAGCAAGCCAACATGCCGACTACTCTGCATCTCTCCGGTGGGTTCGGTTTCGTGTATTCACTGCACTTCGGATCGTGCGTAGCGAAAACCTCTCCCTGGCAGGAATACAAGAAAGGCATCGACACTTACGGGAAATGGTTCGATCCGCCCCTGCGCATCATTGACGGCGCGCTTACCGTGCCCAAGGGCGTCGGTGTGTGCATTGCCGACCCGAAAGAAGTTTTAAAAGGCGCGACCGCCTTCCAAGGATAGGATTTCCTATTTCTGCTCTGCGGTAGGATTCTTGCGCTTGGATTTCAGTAAATCGTCCAGTTTTTCAAACGGGCTGGCAATCGGAGATTGCGTTGGCACGTCGGCTCGTGTCGACGCGTCAACATAGCCCTTCAACTTATACTTCTCATGCTCATGATCGTGACAGTAGATGCACAATAACTCCCAATTACTGCCGTCGTTCGGATTATTATTGTGGTCATGATCTTTGTGATGGATCGTCAGTTCGCGGAGCTTTTTGCCTGAGAATTCGCGTCCACAACTGGCGCAGATGTGCGGAAGGATGCTGAGCGCCCGCTCTCGGTAGCTATTCTGTCGGATCTCCAGATCCCGTCGAAGTTCCGCTTGAATCTGGGCCTGCCTTTCAGGATTTGGTGGAGTATTCATTTATCCGCCTCTGGCGCGATCGATCGGGTGAGTTTGGCCAACACGCCTGTTGGATGTGGCCTCGACGTCGGGCTAATGCTTTCGCTCGCCGGGCACGACAAGCGCCTGCCCGCATTTCGGGCAGTCCACAATCGTATTTGCGCCAGCCTTGTTGATCACGAGTCTTTGTCCGCATTCATGGCAGTCGAAAACGATGTCCTCATCTGCCTTATCCGATTCGTTTAGCGATATCTGCTGGGTCCTCTGTTTCGTATCCCATCCGTCAGACAGATCATGTGCTTGTTGGGTTGTGGATCGCGGCAGGTCGCGTCCACAATGTTCGCAAACGTGAGCCTCGCGCTTGATTGGTTTATCACAGAATGGGCACGGTTCTGTTTCAAACGATGGTACAGATGCTGGCGAAGATGTGGCAGCCTCGACAACAGGTTCGGACTTGCCGGGCACGACATGCGCCGTCCCGCATTTCGGGCAATCAACGAGTTGTCCCGCCGCTTCGTCGGTCACGATGCTTTGCCCGCAAGATTTACATGCAAAGGTGATGGCCATGCTGATTCCTTCTCACTGTCTCGAATCATAACGCAGCCCGGTGTGCTTTGGCAATCCATTGCCGCAGCGGTCACAGGCAACCCTTTAGATCTTTGCTTCGCGATAATGAGCCAGCAATTCTGATCGCCAGCCAGAGCGCTGAGTGGCGGCTTGAAGTTTTAGCTGTGAAGCGTATGGTATCTCTGGGTGAAAAGGACGAGGTGCGTTATGAAACAAGTGGTGAAACTCGTCGCGGTAATCGCAGTGGCCGTCAGTATCGGCCTCTTGGCTCCACAAATAACACTGGCAGCCGCTGGCTACCACGGCGGGTATAACAGTGGAAATGGTGGTTGGTTTCACGGTGGATATTGGGGCGGTTACCATCGTGGATATTGGGGCGGGTATCGTGGCGGATATTGGGGCGGTCCGTGGTATCCTTGGGCGTTTTCGTTCTCCTATTACGACGCGCCGTACTACTACGACTATTATTCCCCGCCCGTGTACTACTACCCGCCGCCCGCGTACTATTACTCACCACCCGTGGTTGAGAGTTCGACGTCACCGTCACCAGTGATTCAAAATTCACAGCCAGTCCAGCGCAGTAATCAGGATCAGCCCGGGAGTGTTTCTGACATCAAAGCGCTGGCCAAAGCGGGGCTCAGCGATACAGTCATTCTCAGTCAAATCCGCAACTCGCGTACGATTTATCGGCTGAGTACGGCCGAAATCATAGACCTGAAGACCAACAACGTGAGCGAGACGGTGATCGATTTCATGATCAATACTTCCAGCCGCCCTGACCTGAAGCCCTGAAACTGGATCAGGTTAAAAGATAATCCTTGAGTGCCCATCGGCGACGAGCATGAATCGTAGGCGAGAATGTAACCGCCCGTTCCGTAACGTCAGGGCGAGGAGCAGATGCGCTGTCGAAAGGTGGAACCAACATGGCTAAGAAATCATTTCCTCTATCCAAGGTCTATAGCTTGCTCGAGCCGGGACCGGTCGTCATGGTCACGACTGCCCGCGGTGGACGCCCGAACATCATGGCCATGTCGTGGCACACCATGATCGAGTTTGTGCCGCCGCTGGTGGGTTGCATCATCAGCGATCGCAATTATTCCTTTGGCCTGTTGAAGGCAACCAATGAATGTGTCATCAACATTCCCACGGTGGAGATAGCTGAAAAGGTCGTGGGATGCGGCAATACGTCGGGTGCAAAGATAGACAAGTTCAAGACGTTTGGCCTCACCCCCAAGCCCGCTGCGCGGGTTGGCGCGCCTCTCATCGATGAGTGCTATGCAAATCTAGAGTGCCGGGTGGTCGATACAAAAATGGTGGACGCTTATTGCCTGTTTGTCCTTGAAGTCGTCAAGGCGTGGATCAATCCCACGGTGAAAAACCCACGGACGATTCATCATCTTGGGAAGGGCAACTTCATGGTTGCCGGTAAAAAGATCAGGCTACGGTCAAAGATGAAGTAGCGCCGACTGAAATCTCAGCGTTCTCTGTGTCTCTGTGAGAACAGCCGCCCCTACGGAACAGTGAACGGGAGTTTGTTCGTTGCTACGGTGGCCCCCGTGATACTGAAGGATCCGTAGACATAGTTCGTAACGGTTCCATCAATAACTCTACCACTGAGTATCTCGCCTATCCCTTGGTAGGTCGCGCTCTTGAACGCTCCGCTCTTGTCAGTCTTAATATTGATGAATGGAGTATGATAGCATTCCAACACATCCCCATTCATTCCAAACAGACCAAGGAAACAGTCAGAGTAGAATGTTGCGTTATTCGTCGATGTGGTTGCCTTGCTAAATGAGTATCCATTGGTCCACCCGGCATCTGTTTCTGTCCACACCTTGTTGGAGTAGACAGCGGCAGCGGGGATGAACACGGTAGCGATGGTGTTCGAAAGATACAGGAACTGCCAATAGACCGGCATCGAGAAACTCGTTTTGCTTAGGTTACCCGTCGCCACGTCGGCTAAGTAGCCCTTGCCAGAGAATTTCAATTTGAACCATTTATTGCTCAACTGTTGGGCTGAAGCCATCGGGACAAGGAAAGAAGAAAGTACAGACACGACAACTACCATACGGCAAATCATCTTCATGGTCTTCATAGCTGATCTCCTATTGTTTGGGGACATAATTAGCATGGCGTTGCCATGAATCAACAACAATCCCGGCATTCACCTCTTGTGAATCTTGAGCCTTGTTGCGGCTACAAAATGCCTTGTGTGAAGGGTTGACCCCGCTTGATTGTTACTTGACCCTGTTGAGAATGGCGTCCATCTCTTTGGCGTGGAAGGCGCGCAGGGTCTGGGTCTTGACGTTGCCGAGCGAACCAAGCTTGAGCGTGAACGCGGTCAACGTTTCGTCATCCGGTGCTTCCAGCACCATCACGATGTCGTACGGGCCAAGCGTCCAGAATATATCCACAACCTTCACACCTAGTTTCGACGCCATCTCGCTCGTGGCGACAGAGCGTTTGGTGGTGTCCTTGATATTGCGGATGCCTTGTTCGGTGAATTGGAGCAACGCGATGTAGCTGGCCATGGTGCATACTCCTTTTGTGGGTTTGGTTTCTCTCGGTACTATGACACAAGCTGGCGGTCAAGACGAGCGCGATTAACGAATAGTACTAGGTATCATCATCGGCGGGGCTAACGACAGTCTCACGCAGAGCTGCAAAGGTTCAGCACAGAGACACAGAGATCACAGAGAGCGCGGCGGGGATGAATTGAGATTCGGCTCTTGCGGATCTTGCGCCTTTGCCGCTTCACGACTAGCGGCGTCTTCGGCTTTGCGGCTATAACATGCCTTGATTGAGAACGTTCTCCAGTGTGATGCCGTGCAATGGATCGCGGGAATGGGAAGAAGGCGCTGTCATGTCACAATTCTAGGACTGACACTTTCAAGGTGGCTATTGTTATTGCCCTGTTCAATCACGCAATTCTTCGGACAAAGATTCATTTGTGGGAACAAAGGGCAGCCGGAAAGGCAGTGGTATGGTGTTTGACAGTCCGCACAACCCCTTTGGGAGTGCTTGACGCGAATCTCCTTAAAAACCGGATTGTTCCTCCAAATCTCGCTTAGTGACGTGCCTCTGAGAGGAATCCCGCGATATCCGGCTTCGACCATAAAAGAGCAAGGATAGACCTCCATATGCTCGGAAACGAAAAGCGAAAATCTGCCCGCATCGCAACCTTCCAAGAACACATCGGGAGCGTCGCCGAATCTTGCCAAGCCGGTGATAGAGCAAGTGTCGAATCCGACGCGAAACGATCTCCGCTCGCTTGTGGCCAACCGGAAAAACTCTTCAATACGCGGACTCTTATTCATAAGCAAGCCGTTGTCCGCAAATCGCCCCACAGGCTTATAATTCAGGAAGACAATCGCATTCGCCATGTTCAAGAACGGAGGTGGGTTCTTCAACCATTCAATGGCTGTATCAATAGACATGCTCGTGAGGATAAAATGTATATTAGTTATGATGCCATTTGCTTGGAGGGACTCAATCGCGTTAGCCGTCTCTTCATATGGTGGATACGCGCTTATCGCCACTGCACCGCAGTAGCGCTTGGTCGCTTCGAGCACTTGCGGTGTTAGCCCGCGTCCGTTGGTCGTGTAGTTCGGAACAATCCCATACTTCTCGCGTGTAATTCGGAGAATCTCCTGAAAGTACGGATGCTGATTCGGATTCCCGCCTCCGAGTGCCACTTGAAATACATGTATATTCTTAGCCTGCCGGATTATCTCTTCATAATCCATTAAGGAAATGTGTGAGCCAGACTCGTCTGACTTGCGGTAACAGAACAAGCAGCCACGATCGCACCAATTCGTTAGTGCAATATCCAAGAGCTCTGGGCCATGTTCTGACCAAAACGGCTCATCATGCCCGGCATCCTCAATTCGCGCAAAAAAACCTGAATGTAGATTAAAGATCGCAGAATAATGTTCCTTCGGAAATCTTTTGACAATGAAGCTGCTTGCCAACTGTCTCACCAGACGCACTCCAGTCCATTGAAATAGATTTTCTCATTCTCCACTTCGAATGAATCCGTACAAAAAAAACACTGAATAGTCGAAGTATCACTACTGAGGTGGCCATAATAAACCTTTAGTCCTCCGGAGGCTGCTTGGTCGATCCTGTCAAGCATGTGCGCTGACATTCGGTCGATATCTCCTGAAAACCATTGGCGAGGTGGCACGCGCTTGTTTGTATTCTTGAAGTCCACCTTGACGCGGCAGTTTTCCTGTACTGCTTCATACAACTCCCGGAACACCTTCGTAAGTGGAGAGCCTTTATTGACTCCCATCAGTTCCAGAAAGTCAGTTTCGTTCAAGTCGTCCTTTGCAACGATTAAGAATGAAGTGGATGAACTATTCGAAACAAAACCGGCTCTGATCTTCATTTCGTTCTCCTTTCATGAAAGATCTCCTTTAACAACTCTAGGCCGATCTTGTCGTCCTCCCAAAATCCGTATCCTACAAAATAGATGATGTATTGGTAGTGCTGGAATAGAAGGTCGGCTCGGGAAAGAACCCTGTCCGGAATATAGAACTGCCTGTCGAGATATGTGGAAAATGCCCCGTATTCGGTCGAATAATACTGGATGTAATCACGCCGCAAATCCATCGAACACGTGAAAACCATCGTGTATATATCTGAAATCGCCTGTTGTGCATAGGTCGAAGGCCTTACCTTAGCTCTTTGCATGAGGGTGGCTTCGTCAACGAGTGAGTGAAGGCAAATCAGATAAGAATTTGAAAGGACGGGTATGATCATGACGAAGCCTCGGGAGATGAAACTGGTCTTGAAGCCATATGAGCGAGGAAACGGCTTATCTCTTTATGAAGTACCGGAGCCGACGCTGCAGAGCCAATACGCTTGAGTTCAGACTTCGCTAAAGACACTAATGGATCACTGGCAGAAAGTAGAGAACTTGACTCTGAAAGCAACCGCCAAACTTGGGGCTTGTGAACGGTAAATTTGTATTTGAATGAATCTCGAAGTAATCCAATGCCGAGTTCAGGAGCTACGGCCAATAGTTGTCGAAATACATCAACGCTTGGGCTCTCAAGATCAAGCCCCGTATCGAGGGGAAACAATAGAATTAACAGCCGGAGCAACGGAATCTGCGGGGATTGTGAGCTGAGCGTACAACGCGTGGTTAAATCGCGTATCACCTCAGCATAGCGCGCAGTCGAATAATCGAGTTGTTTGTTGGGATGAGACTTGGCGAAGTTTACGGCAATCAAAGCGTCGTGCTGCTGGTCGCTTGCATTCTCCAGAAAACTGAGGAGCAGGTTGAGATTCAGTATGCTGTAAAATGGAGACTCCCAACGCAGAACGAGATGCCATGCGACTTTTGATGCAAGCGGCCCACCAGCTTCGAGAATGCCGAGAATGGTTTCCCGGTCATCTCCATTTGTAAGATTGTCTTCTATGTAGAAAACTTCTGGTATGTAGATTTCTTTGTACCACTGCTGCTCTTTGTAAAAGGTAAGGAACTCCTTATTTGCCGGGCGTCTCGATGCGTAAAAGAGAAACTTCCTGATGCCTTCTGTAATTTGGGATTGCTTGGGATCATTTCGAGAAATGTAGTCTGAGAAGGCATTTTTATCAGTGACGTACACCCGATCAAGCATGTACTGAGCGATCAAGAAGTCTCGGAACTCATCGAACGTGAAGTTTATAGTCTCCTGCGAGGCTGGAAAAACAGCACCTGCGGGCGTGACATCCCGCCTGAGTATAACATCTTCATCCAACAACGAGTATAATGGCACGTGTAGGTCGGCCGGGATGGCGGACACGGGAACATCTGTGAAATGCCAATTCCGGAGCATGTATTCCACGATTTGTTGAATGACATTCAACAGCTCTGTCTTGGGCTGGCTGACATAAGGTTTTCCGGTAACCCGACGTAAGAACGCGTCTGCAGTTCCCAGTTTATTATCGAGGTACAAACGAAAGACTTGATCGCGATAGATGTGAGCGATGTGTGGCTGCTTGTATCCTTTGGATTTGCCACGCGCCCCGTATGCTTCACAGAAAAATCGAAGGAGCAATACATCTCTGCTAAGAACTTCAATGGCCTGATGTGAAACTAAATGCTCATCTATTCTGAAGAATTTAAAGTAGCCTGTGATCAGTCTGTCATTGCGCATCTCATCATATCTATTCTCGATTGGTTCGTGCAGAAAGAGTTCATTCGCGAAAGACGACCTTGTCAAATTATCAAATCGGTCGTGAAAGAATTCTGACCGGCAGGTTAGGAATATTTTGATATTCGGGAACTGAAGAGCGGTTTCGATGAAGCTTTCAAGTTGCTGTGAGAATTCGCCTAGCTTGTGATGTTCGTTCAGTCCGTCGATGATTAGTACAAATGGTTTATTAGCTCTCCCGGCATTACGGGAAAGAAGTGTTGCACCGTCAGAAAACGATCTCGTCCGGTTGCCGAAGAGAATATAGTTAATAGACGCAGCCAAATCGACTCCTTGCATCTGACTGAGCCGTCTTCCCGAAAGGAAGGCGGACGGTATACGATGCTTCATCAGAAAGTTTTCAACTAAATCGCAAACAAGATTTGTTTTGCCCTGCCCAGCTCTGCCGGTAAGGATAAAAACGCGGGCATTTACAACGGCTAATTCCCGCCGAATATCTTCAAGGGTATGTTGTAGAGACCATGCACCATCCTGAATCTTGTACCAAAGTTGGTCGTACAGATACTGGCGGTCCTTCGGAACGGAGAATGGAGGCGGCTTCTTTCCCGAAAGCTCCTTATATGACAGTGCGATTTGTGAGAAAGCGGTCAAGTCTGCGCTCAGCTTTGCAGCGAATGCAGCAACGTCCGGCAATGTGCGCTTAGAAGAATACTGGGTGAGGTTAGGCATTATTAACTGTTGAAACCCGACACTACGAAGTCTATCGTTTATGAAAGGAAGCCGCGTTCTTCTCAGTTCATCGAGGATCCCGTTGAAGAAGAGTGCAGGATGGCAGAAGATTCGAGCAAGGTGTTTTGTTCCGGGCGTTTCGATGAAAATATCGGGTATGTACTTGGTGGAATTCTTCTCATACTCGACTTGCTGCGTTGCCTGCTGTGCCAAGGAGGTCTCAACGTCTACGTATTCCTCACCAATGATGCTTGATGCGATGATGTCGTGAACGGCCAAGATGTCGGCGTGTGGAATGCCCTGAATGAGTCGATAAAGCTCCTGTGTGTTAATTATGTCGGAATCAGGATTAAATCTGACGCGATTCCTACAGAGCCTAGACCATTGCTTCTTCGTGCGTGCTTGATAGTTTGACTTGAGGGTTGTCAGGAGAAAGATAAGCAAACGATCATATCGCGCATGATAACCTTTAGCTATGAATCCTTTGAGTGTTTCTGTGATCTTACTGGCGGAAGTTTCTGAACTGACTTGCATCGCCACACGCTCGCCATCGTCTGCAAGGTCGATGTACGGGAAATTAACAGTATCCCGATTAACATTTTTCAGGTTAGGCAACTTGAAAACGATTTTAAAAATGGGAAGAAGTAAATCCTCGGCCAGACGATTCTTCGAATAGAGCCCGGCTAAGTTTTCCGCGCGTATTTGGTACGTCAAAACGCCAACCGCTTTGGAAATCTTATGAAGTGCCTCTGGTACGTCCATTAAAACTCCACAATCACGTCCTTGCCAAACGTCGGCCCGGCAACTTCGGGAGCCAGTCGGATTCGGTTGCATCTGACTCGGTTGATGACGTTGTTTGCCATTACCTACGTTCCCCTCTCTCCCTCTAGCACTGAATTCGAACTGCTCGCATCCGATGTGTAGCAAATATAAACGCTTAACTCAAGGATGACATCTTCCGTGCTGCCCGTGCGGGATTTAGCGGGTTGAACACGGGACGGTGGCGTTGTATCGTCATGGCCAAGCAGGGCACAGATGGAAAACATCAGACCAACAGAAGTCGCACACGCAGGCGATGCGTCGCAGAGGCGGTCGTTGCCTGAGGTGCACGGGTCGGTGGCGATACCGGCAGGCGCGTCGTTGTGGAAAAAGATTCTGGCGTATTCTGGCCCGGCTTATCTGGTCAGCGTCGGTTACATGGATCCGGGTAACTGGGCCACGAACATCGAAGCTGGCTCACGGTTCGGTTACAAACTTCTCTGGGTGCTGTTTCTGTCGAATTTGATGGCGCTTTTGCTCCAAACTCTGGCGGCCCGACTTGGTATCGTGACTGGACGCGACCTTGCGCAGGCGTGCCGTGAACATTATTCGAAACGTGTGTCGCTGGCGTTGTGGGTGCTCTGCGAGATTGCGATTGCTGCGTGCGATCTGGCCGAGGTGCTCGGCGGCGCGGTTGGATTGAATCTGTTGACTGGCCTTCCCCTGCTCGCTTGTGTGTGCGTGATGGCTGCTGACGTGTTTCTCATCCTGTTCTTGCAAGGTCGCGGGATGCGCTTGCTGGAAGCGGTTGTGGTGACGTTGGTGGCAACCATCGGGTTCTGTTACGTGATCGAGATCTTTTTCGCGCGTCCGGACTTGGCCGGCGTATTTCACGGGTTGTTTACGCCACGGTTGACGGGCCGCGGCAACC
>JBEKLX010000067.1:0-10358 GCA_050008795.1 Verrucomicrobiia bacterium
GACCTTGAAGGCGAGGTCATATTGTCGCGGCTATGATGGTGATTATAAACGGGAGGGTGATCGGGCCAAGGACGATTCTGGAACAACATTGCATCATCATTGAGTCAGGCAAAATCAAGCAGATCGCGCCCACCTCGCAAGTGCTCTGGCCGGAGGATGCCCAAATCATCAATGCCCAAGGCGGATTTGTGGCGCCGGGGTTTGTCGATTTGCATGTCCACGGGGCATTGGGGCGCGACGCGATGGAGGGCAGCGTCGAGGTGCTGGCGCAGATTGCCAAGTTTCACGTCGCAGGCGGGACAACGGCAATGACGCCGGCGACGATGACGGATTCCCATGAGAAGATTACGGCAGCGCTGGACGCCATTGGACAGGCCATGGGCCACAACTTCGGCGGTGCGCAGATTGTTGGGGCGCATATCGAGGGACCGTATCTCTCGGCGCAAAAATGCGGCGCACAACCCGCGGTGTTTGTCCGTGCGCCCAACCCGGCAGAATACATGCCGTGGTTGGAGCGTGAGGGTGTGGTGACGCAGATGACGCTGGCACCCGAGTTGCCGGGCGCGCTGGAACTGATTGATGCGTTACTGGAGCGGGAGATTATCCCAAGCGGCGGGCACACCGCGGCGAGCTCGGAGCAGACACGCGTTGCGATTGACCGCGGATTATGTCAAGCGACGCACCTGTTCAATGCGATGTCGGCCTCCGAGAAAGTCGGCGCGTTCCGCGTCCCGGGCGCGCTCGAGACGTTTCTGGCGGACGACCGCGTGATGGTGGAATTGGTGGCGGATGGCAGGCATGTACATCCGGGATTGCTGCGGCTGGCGGTAAAGGCAAAAGGCGTGGACCGAATCTGTCTGGTGACGGATGCAACCGCTGGCACCGGATTGGCGGAGGGCTCGGAGTTCAATGTGGGTGGGACACCCGGTGTAGTGCGGGACGGCGTCGGGATGAAGACTGACGGGTCGGCGCTGGTCGGCAGCGTGGCGACAATGATCCAATTGGTGCGAAACATGGTCGAGTTGGTTGGTGTATCGTTGGTGGACGCGGTGCGGATGGCGAGTCTGAACCCCGCCCGGACACTTGGCATCGGCGGACACAAGGGAAGCCTGGAACCGCAACGGGATGCCGACATCGTGGTGTTCTCGCCATCGTTCGTGGTGGAGAAGACGATCATCGGGGGACGGATCGAGTATGAATGGGTTGCAGCACCGCAATGACGGGCTGCTGATCGCCGTCACGGGCGCACAACCGCTAAAAAGCGAACAGGGAATCCATTAAGGATCCCCCGTTCGAAGTTACAAACTTTATCAGTGCACAAACTCGTTATTGAGCGACGTCTTTCTTGGGAGCAGCGTCTTTCTTCGGGGCTTTGGGCTTCGGTGGACTAATCTTATGTGCCACCTTGGCGCCAGCTTCCTCGCTGTATCCGACCGCGACTTTGTCGCCGACCTTCAAATCTGTGACGGTGGCGTCCTTCTTGTCAGCTGTTGAGACTTTGCAGTCCTTTGCGATTGTAAAGCTCAAGGTCGCTTCGCCCTTCTTGATGCTCAAAGTGCCCGCTGTGGCATCAACCGCCGCGATTTCACCGGTGGCAGACAAGAGCTTGGCCTTGACTACCTTGGGTGCTGCTGCGCCTTCCTGCTGGGCGCGAACAACGCCGGCGAACGTCAACGCGACGGCTACAACGCTCAGCGCTACGATCATACGAACTATATGCTTCCTCATGCGATTCCTCCTGTAATTGTTATTGGTTTGCAAACCAAAGAATCGTATACGCCATAATACGCATGCCGGCAAGTAAGAAATAGACTGCCCGCAGTCGGCCTTTTTACTTGATTCACTTTCGCTTTCTGGGAGAATGCCGCGCGTTCCCTACGCTGGAGAGGTCGGGAGACGATTCTACAAGTTCAACCGGCGAACAGGAGATTTTCTCATGGCAGTGGACACCTCAAAAGTTCGGACAGTGGCTGTGGTGGGACATGCCACCAGCGGCAAGACTTCGCTGATTGACGCGGCCCTTTTCCTCGCCAAAGCGAATGACCGACACGGCCGGGTGGCCGACGGCACGAGCGCAGCGGATAATTTGCCGGACGAAATCGCCCGCAAGATCACTATTCATGCCAAACCGTTGTTTTGTTCGTGGCAAAACCATTCGGTCTTTCTCTTCGACACACCCGGTTATGCCGATTTCTACGGTGAAACGCTCGCGGCCATACGCGCGGCCGACGCGGCGATAGTGGTCATTGACGGCGTGACCGGCGTGGAAGTCGGTACGCGTCGACTTTGGAGGCTGCTCGACGAACTGCGGATGCCGCGTATGATCTTTGTAAGCAGGCTTGATAAGGAAAACAGCGATTTTATAAAAATCATCGAACAGGTGCAGGGCATATTCGGCAAGAAATGCGTGCCGTTCGTTTTGCCGGTCGGCAAGGAAGCGGGTTTCGCAAAGGTGGTCAATGTCCTTTCAGCGGCGGAGGCCGATCTGCCGTCTGAATTTCCGGGAGCAAAAGACGCAGTGCAGGAAGCTGCGGCGGAACAAGACGACCGTTTGCTCGAGGAATATCTTGGCGGAGAGAAGTTGACGGCTGAAGAAATTGCTTCAGGCGCGCGCGCCGGCGTTGGGAAGATGACGATTATACCCATCTTGTGCGGCAGCGCCGAGAAAGAGATAGGTGTCCGGGAGTTGTTGGACGCGACGCTGAGTCTGCTGCCGTCGCCGGCCGAACGCGGCGCCGTGCAGCCCATGGAGGGCGAGGCAGTGGCGCCGAAGGCAAATACGCCATTCAGTGGATTTGTGTTCAAGGTGACAGTGGACCCGTATGCCGGGCATCTGGCTTTTGTGCGGGTGGTGTCAGGCACGTTGCGCGCAGATATGGAAGTGCTCAACACCAAACGCGGCAAGGAGCGCGTGCCGCAGTTGTTGCGGTTGCAGGGCAAGACGCAAAGCATCGTCGGCGAAGCGGGTCCAGGTGAGATCGTCGCGCTGGCAAAATTGAAAGACACGCACATCAACGACACGCTGTACGATCCAGCGCGGCCCGTGCAGTTTCCGCCAATCAAGTTCCCCACCCCGTGCATGAGTTTCGCTGTGCATCCGCACACGCAGAAGGACGAGGAAAAAATCAGCACAGCGCTGCACCGGTTGATAGAAGAAGACCCGACATTCCACAGTGTGCGCAATCCGAACACACACCAATTGGTCATTTCCGGCATGGGCGATATGCATCTGGCGGTCATTGTCGATAACATGAAACGACGGCTGGGTGTGAACGTGGATTTGAGCACCCCGAAGGTGGACTACAAGGAAACGATCACGGCCCGCGCCGAAGGCCACTACAAACACAAAAAACAGTCCGGCGGTCGCGGTCAGTATGGTGAAGCATACGTCCGTCTTGCGCCGATGGAACACGGTGCGGGTTTCCAGTTTGTCGATGAGATCGTCGGCGGCACGATCCCGCGTAATTTCATCCCCGCCGTTGAAAAGGGTTGCCAGGAGGCGCTGCTGGCAGGCGTGGTCGCGGGCTTCCCCGTAGTGGACGTGCAGGCCACAGTGTTCGATGGTTCGTATCATGACGTGGATTCCAACGAGCTTAGCTTCAAGATCGCCGGGCTGCATGCGTTCAAAGACGCGATGCAAAAAGCCCGGCCTGTCCTGCTGGAACCGGTCATGAAGGTTACCGTGTCGGTGCCCGATCAATACATGGGCGACGCCACGGGCGACTTGAATCACCGGCGCGGGCGGATCCTAACTGTCGACGCCGCCGATGGCATGCAATCCATCACCGCGCAAGTGCCGCAGGCGGAAATCTTCAAGTACGCCAGCGAACTACGCTCGATGACCGGCGGTCGTGGCTCGTTCGAAATGGAGTTCTTGCACTACGAACAGGTTCCGCAGCACATCGCCGCAAAAGTTGTTGCCGAAGCTCAAGCCGCCAAGAAAACCGAACAGCAGTAAAGGTTTGTGGGTCTTCTTGCGCTGAGGTGTTAGGGCTATAAGGCCCCCAATATTTCACCTGGCACTTTTTCAATCCGGTCGATCCGGAGTTTTTGCGCGCCGTTCTCGCCGGCAACCTCTACGACTTCGCCGACTTTCTTATTGAGGAGCGTTTGCGCCAGTGCGGCAGGATAGCTGATGATATCGCGAGCGGGGTTGCTGTCCCATGCGCCGAGGATGTGATGAGTGTGTTGGTGACCAGTGGCCGTGTCGGTGACGGTGACACTCGTGCCGATCTGAACCGTATCGGTTTTTGCATTCGCGAAATCGGTGCCTTGGGCGCGCGCGAGCATCATTTCCAGTTCGGCGCGTTGGCGCAAAAGGAGTTTTTGCATGTCTTTGGCGGCCTTGTACTCAAAGTTCTCGCTGAGATCGCCGTAGCTGCGCGCCAGCGCAATCTCCTTGCTGATCTGTGGGATCTTTTTCTGCGCGATATCATCCAATTCCTGTTTGCGACGTTGATAACTGGCCCACGAAACAATCAATGGCTGTTCCTTAACGGACTTTGTCGCCAGCAAATCCTGAACGAAATCGTATTCCTTCACGATTCGCGCCATGAGCGAACGTCGATCGAGTTCCTCGAACGTTGCACTGCCAAGAATCCGGCGTGCCACGTCGCGCACGTTGTCGATGTCGGCCCCCACGAGCAGTTCGGTGACCAGCGCTTCGTCGTCTAGTAACAGTTTATGGAGGCGTCGGGCCGATTTGCCGCTGGCGCCGACTGCCTCCAACACCGCAAGCAGCACGACAGGTCGCGGCAATGTCTCCAACCAGGGCAACTTTGTCGCAGTCTTACCAGTCGTGATCATCTCGCAAAGCCAATAAAGCAATTCGGCGCTGGCTGTATGGTTACGAACACGCTGTTCGATATGCGCGCCTTCGCCGGTGAGCAGGTCGGCAATCTCCACAAGCACGCGTGCTGACAATCGATTAAGCGCTTCGATGAGCCGCTGCGGCTGCGATGTTTTGAGCGTTGCCACCGATCGTTTTAGCGCCACGGCGCTGAGTTCATCCAACGTTGCGGGCAGGTCCGTGACAGCGGCGAGAAGTTCCGTTAGCAGTGCGCCGGTGCTTTTGTCCGGCGCGGCCTGGCGGGCCTGCAATTCCTCCAGCAATACCGCGGCTTCCAGCCGGTCGCTCGGCGGGCCCGTTCTGGTGGTCTTGATGGATTCGAGGAGGCCGTCTTCGAACTCTTGGACAAGGAGATCAGGATTCTCGATTTCATCCACAAGCTTCAGCAGTTGCCGCGTCGCGACGATTTTCTGGGACAAACCTCGCGCGTCGTGTAATGCCACCAAAAGTTCGTCTTGCTGTGATACTGGCACGGTACGGAACACGATTGGGTCGGTCTTTTTCTCGGGGAAATCGAAGTGCGGGTTCTTTTTCAGCAACTTACGGGTGTTCTCCCACCACTTCTTCCACTTATCAGTGGGAATTACCGAGCCGCCAAGCGTGCTTTCGATCTGGTCGGCGGTCGCGGCGCGGTTGTGGCTGAGCAACACCACGCGCAGCAGAGCCAGCGGATCGGTGGCTGCGAGTTGTTTGATGGCGTCCGACTCTGTCAGTTTACGAACCTCAATGTGGTCGGTGCTGACAGGGACGATGTTGTCGGCGGCATACGCCAGTTGGAGCGCGTGCTCGGGATTATGCGGGAAGGAGACTATTAGCCGGCCCAACGTCGCATCGAACGCTTTCACGCGGCCAAACCCCCAGCTTTTCGCATGGCAGAACGCGCCGATGTTCAGCGCCAGCAACGTGTCAACACGTCGGAGGGCATTGGGCAACGGCGTGCGCGGTTCATCAAGGCTCGCCACCGAAAGGATGGTGCGCAAGCGCGCGTCGCCTTCGCAAACTTGATGATAGGCCTCGACCAACTCGGTACGGAGCGGTTTGTCCATCGGTCTCACGGACGCCTGAAGTTTCAACGCGAACAACCACTCACGTGGTTTGCCGGCCGCTTTCAAATTCGGAGCGATCAACGACGCCAGTTCCGCCGCCATGGCTGCCTGACCCGCCACGGTGAACTCGTTGACCAACAGCAACAGGAACTCGGGCTGGTCAGCGAGTTTCTCCGCCAGGTCCAGCCACAGTGTCTGGGCGTTCTCCCATTCGCCGCGAGCGAGCAAATCTTTTAGTTGCTGATGATGATTCTCAAGCGCCATGTGCAAGGAAGCCCGATTGTAACGGCATAGGGGACAATGTCAACTAACCCGCAGTTGTCAGGCACGCAAACGCAGAATTTCTGCTGCCGCATCGGGTGTAATGTCACCGTGTTCGCCGAACGTTGTCGTCTTGCGCTCGACAAACCGCGCCCGCACTTTGCCTGCGGCCTCATCCGCGGCGATGCCGTGATCGCGGAAACGCGTGGGCATTTCAAGAGAATGAAAAAACTCCTCGGTCTTCGCAATGGCCGTCTCAGCCGTATCAACGCCCAATACGCGACGGCCGTACTGCATCAGCTTCTCCCGTTTGCGGCTGAGTTGATGCGTCCAGACGCCGGGCAGCACGATCGCCAGCGTCTCAGCGTGATCCAATCCGTAGAACGCCGTCAACTCATGGCCGATCATGTGAGTGGTCCAGTCTTGCGGCACGCCGCAACCGAGGAACGTGTTCAATGCCAGCGTCGCACTCCACATGAGGGACGCGCATGCCTGATAGTCTCGTGGTGCAGAAAGCGTTTTTGGCCCAACTTCGATCAAAGTCTGCAATACTGATTCCGACAATCTGTCCTGCAACGGCGCCTCTGCTGGGTAAGTCATGTACTGCTCCATGACATGCGCAAACGCATCCACAATGCCGTTCCGCACCTGCTTAGTGGGGAGTGAGAAAGTGGTTTCGGGGTCGAGCACGGAGAAAATCGGGAAAATGTGATTGGATGCAAACGCTCGTTTCTCGGAAGTCGTCCGCCGTGAGATTACCGCAAACCCGTTCGACTCCGAGCCGGTCGCGGGAAGCGTGAGCACCGTTCCGATCGGCAACGCGGCGGTCACATTACTGCCGTGAGTACGCAGGATGTCCCATGGATCTGCGCCCGTAAAAAGGGCAGCG
This sequence comes from Verrucomicrobiia bacterium, assembly GCA_050008795.1. Lineage (GTDB taxonomy): Bacteria > Verrucomicrobiota > Verrucomicrobiia > Palsa-1439 > Palsa-1439 > CAIKBP01. The sequence goes on from JBEKLX010000067.1 coordinate 7,046, forward strand.
GTGGCGATGAACTTGGAGGCGTCCAGCACCGACCCGCCGCCGACTGCGAGTACAAATTGAACACGTTCCTTTTTTGCCACGTCCACGGCTTTAAGGCAGGTTTCGTAAGCCGGGTTCGGCTCGATTCCGCCAAACTCGATCAGTTTATGCGCCTTCAATGCTGCTCGTACCTGCTCGTATACGCCGTTGCGCTTTATAGACCCGCCGCCATAGACGAATAATACCGGGCCACTGGTCGGGACGCGGCTGGCGATTTCCGCAATCGAGCCTTTGCCAAAAAGAATCTCCGTCGGATTCCTAAACACGAAATTATCCATTGTTCACTCCTTTGCCTCGCAGTTACGGTGTCTAACATAACTCTAACACGTCACACGTCGAAAATAACATCCACGGATTACACAGATTTCACTGACTGATTTGAATCCGTGAAATCGGTGGACAACCGCCGTTCCGTTTGCAGCCGCAGCTGGCCGCAGGCGGCATTGATGTCGGTGCCCTTATCGGTACGCAACGTGGCGGTGACGCCATGCAATTTTAGCGTGTGCAGGAACATTTTGCACCGGTCGCGGTCGGGGCGTTTCCAAGGCAGACCTTCAACAGTGTTATAGGGAATCAGATTCACCTTCGCGTGAAGCCGGCGCGCCATAATGCCGAGCTTGTGCGCCTGTTCGAGTGTGTCGTTGACGTCGTCGATGAGGATGTACTCGAAGGTCAACATCCGCTCCTTGGTTCGACAATAGTACTCACACGCTGCCAGCAGTTCTTCGAGCGGGTATTTCCGGTTGATCGGCATGATACGGTTGCGAACTTCGTCGGTGGCGCCGTGAAGGGAGATTGCCAGACGAATTTGCATCGGCTCGTCAGCAAGCTGTTGGATGCCGGGGACGACGCCGGCAGTGGAGACGGTAATCTTACGTGCGCCGATGCCGAGCGCCCACGGGGCATTGAGAATCTTCAGGGCACGCATCAGGCTGACGTAGTTGGCCAGCGGTTCGCCCATGCCCATGATAACGAGATTGGTGACTCGTTGATTGGTGATCCGGCGAACGGTCACAACCTGATCCACGATTTCGCCGGCGTTGAGGTTACGTTTCGGACCTTGGAGACCGCTCGCGCAGAATTTGCAGCCGAACGCGCAACCGACCTGCGTGGAAACGCAGACGGTGTGGCGGTCGCTCTTACTGGTCAGCCCGGGCGTGGCGGGAATCAAAACGGTTTCAATAAGCGCATGGTCGTGGAGTTGAAACAGGAATTTCTCCGTTTCATCTGAGGCGTGGTTGGTCTTGAGCGAGTGGACCGCGTTCAACTCAAAGCTCGCGGCCAATTTCTGTCGCAACGCCGCTGGCAGGTTCGTCATCCGATCGAATGAATCGACTGGTTTCTGGTACACCCACTGCAGGATCTGGTCGGCACGATACGCCGGCTCGTCCAGCCCGGCCAGTTTCGCCGTCAGTTCCTCGCGGAATAACGATTTAATGAAGGTTTTTGTCGGCACAACAAGCGCACCCTAGCACAACACGGCGGAGCCGCAACCACAGAAGACAGAGTACCGAAGACGGAAAACGGAAGGCTGCTAGCAGCTTGAGCCACGCCGTTGCTTTTCTGTTTCGCACTCGTTACTCTGCCCGTATGACCACGTTCCCCGTCACGCCCGATAAGGAAGCGCAACTGGCGCAACGCATGGTCGCACTCGGCGTTCGGGATAGCGACATCGAGGAGACGTTCGTTCGATCGGGCGGGCATGGCGGCCAGAATGTCAACAAGACTGCCACGTGCGTCATGCTATTGCATCGGCCCACGGGTTTGCAGGTCAAATGCCAAACCACGCGCCAGCAGGTGTTGAACCGTTTCCTCGCTCGCCGGCTCCTGCTCGACAAAATCGAACGGCTCAAAAGGGGTTTCATCGCCGCCGAACAATCGCGCATCGAGAAGATCCGGCGTCAGAAACGCCGTCGCAGCCACCGCGCCAAGCAGCGGATGCTCGCCGACAAATCTCATCACGCCGCCAAGAAGGAACTTCGCCGGCCTGTCGGACTGGATTAGCCACGGTAGCGTATTCGCAGCGGGTCTTGCTCAATCCTGCAGTTTGCCCGACAGATACGCGTCGTACGAAGGCAGGTCGAGCAGGCCGTGGCCGGAGAGGTTGAACAAGATGACCCGTTTCTTGCCTTCCTCGCGCGCTTTGATTGCCTCGTCGATTGCCGCGCGGATGGCATGTGCTGCTTCGGGTGCGGGCACCACGCCTTCGTTCTGCGCGAACAGCATCGCCGCCTCGAAAACCTTCGTCTGGCTGTAGGACACCGCATCAATCAAACCGAGCTTGAACAGGTGGCTGACCAATGGCGCCATGCCATGGTAACGCAATCCGCCTGCGTGTATCTCCGGCGGAATGAAATCGTGTCCGAGCGTGTACATCCAGAGCAGCGGCGTCATCATCGCCGTGTCGCCGAAATCGTAACGCAGTTCGCCCTTGGTCAACGATGCGCACACGGACGGTTCAACGGCCACGATCCGCATTTTCTTTTTGTCGACGATTTTCTTGCGGACGAACGGGAACGCCAAGCCGGCGAAATTACTGCCACCGCCAACGCAACCGATGACGACATCAGGTTCCTCGCCAGCCAGTTCCATCTGCTTGATGGATTCCTGGCCGATGACGGTCTGGTGCATGCAAACGTGGTTGAGCACGCTGCCGAGTGAATACTTCGTGCCGGGATGTTTGACGGTGTCTTCAATCGCTTCGCTAATCGCGATACCAAGGCTGCCGGGGCATTTCGGGTCGCTTTTCAGCATCTTGCGGCCGAACTCGGTCTGGTCGCTCGGGCTCGGGAAAACCGACGCGCCCCACGTCTGCATCAGCAGTTTGCGATAGGGCTTCTGCGTGAAGCTGACCTTTACCATGTAGACGCGGCACTCAATTCCGAACAACTTGCACGCCAGCGCCAGTGCCGAACCCCACTGCCCCGCGCCCGTTTCCGTAGCCAGCCGCTTGGTTCCCGCCACTTTGTTGTAATAAGCCTGCGCAACGGCAGTATTGGGTTTGTGGCTCCCGGCGGGACTGTTGCCTTCGTATTTGTAGTAGATGTGTGCCGGCGTCTGCAACGCCTTCTCCAGCCGCACCGCGCGCAGCAGCGGCGCGGGCCGCCACAACGCATAAATCTCCCGAACCGGCCCCGGAATTTCCACCCAACGTTCCGGGCTCATCTCCTGCATCACCAGGTTCTCCGGGAAAATTGCGGTCATCTCCTCCAGCTTGATCGGCTGCTTGGTGCCGGGATGCAGAGGTGGCGGCAATGGTTGAGGCAGGTCGGCG
>JBEKLX010000068.1:0-11639 GCA_050008795.1 Verrucomicrobiia bacterium
GGTTGGTAACATCGTTCGCGCCGATGACCAACGCGACGTCTGTTTGCGGCAGTTCAGCGTTGGCGTCGTCCAACTCCAGCAGTTTGTCGTAGGGAATATTGGCTTCGGCGAGAAGGACGTTCATGTGCCCGGGCATGCGGCCGGCGACCGGGTGAATCGCAAACTTCACGTCCACGCCTTTCTTGGTGAGCGCGTCGAACAGATCATGCACGGCATGCTGGGCTTGGGCGACGGCCATGCCATAGCCTGGCACGATCATCACCGAGTTGGCGTCTCCGAGCAACGCTGCTGCATCTTCCGGTGTGGCGCTGCGCGCGGTCTTTTGCTCCTGCGCGGCGGCGGAGACCTGCACCTGGCCGAACGCGCCGAACAATACGTTGGCGAACGAGCGATTCATCGCCTTGCACATGATGATCGAAAGTATCAAGCCTGAGGAACCGTCGAGCGCGCCCGCAATGATGAGCAGTTTATTGTTCAACACGAACCCCATCGCTGCCGCGGAAAGCCCCGCGTAGGAGTTCAGCAACGAGATGACGGTGGGCATATCGGCGCCGCCAATCGGAACGATCAACGATACACCGAACACCAGCGCCAAAACCATCAGAATGGGAAAGAGCTGCGTCTTGGTGGGATCAATGATGAGCACGACGACGATAACGACTGCCGCTGCAAGCAGCGTCAAGTTCACGAAATTCTGGCCACGATACGTAATGGGCCGAGTGGGGAGTATCTCCTGCAATTTGCCAAATGCCATCAAGCTGGCGGTGAACGTCAGAAACCCGAGCAACACCTCCAGGCCAAGCGCAGTCATCTTGAAGTGCGTGAGATTACCAGCGGTGAGCACGCTGCCATTATCCAGGTAGAACTCCGCGGTACCCACCAGCGCGGCAGCGAGCGCGCCGAACGCGTGCGACAACGCCGTTCGTTGCGGTACTGCCGTCATGGGCATCAACGCCATGGGGACGCCGATGGCCGAGCCGACCACGATGGCCACAAGAATCCATTGATAACTGGTAACGCCTTTGTGCAAAAGTTCCGGGTTCAACAGCGTGCCGCCCACAGCCAGCAGCATCCCGACGATGCCGGTAATAACGCCCCGTTTCGCCGTTGGCACGGCACTGAGCCATTTCAGCGCCAGAATGAAACAGGCCGCTGAGGTCATGTAAATGGCGCCAATGATGTGGATGCTCATGCCTGTTTCCGTTCCTGTTTCTTGAACATCCTCAACATTCGATAGGTGATCATGTAGCCACCGACGATGTTGATCATCGAGGCCGTGACCGCCACTGTACCGAGCACGGTGCTAAGGGTGGTCTTTTGTTCACCGGCGATGACGATTGAGCCGACAACGGTGATCGCCGAGATCGCATTGGTCAACGACATCAGCGGCGTGTGCAACAGCGGCGACACGCGACGAATTACCTCCAGCCCGAGGAACGTCGCCAGCAAAAACACATAGAAGTTTGACAACAGTTCTGAGTTCATCAGGTTAAATCTCCCATCAACCAAACCCTCTTCATTTACCGCAACGCCGGTCTGCTGTCAAACTTGCAGGATGGGTTGAGGTTATTTGGCATCGGTCGCGGCAAGCCAGTCGCGAATAAGATTCGCTTCTACAATTGGGATTTAGTAAACAGTTTATGGAGCTCCCGCAGATACTATGTTTGTCGACACGCACGCCCATTTGAGTTTCCCCGAATTTACCGACGACCTGCAACAGGTCATCGAGAGCGCGTGCGCCGCGGACGTGAAACGCATCGTGAGCGTAACAACCGATTTGGCGTCGGCCCAGAAAACGTTGATAATCGCCGAACGTTTCTCAAATGTGTTTATGGCCTTGGGGCTGCATCCCAACGATGCGTCACCGGCATCGCTGCAATTCGTCCGCGATCTGGCACGACTGGCCGGCAATTCAAAAGTGGTGGCGATCGGCGAGACGGGATTGGATTACCATCGCGAGGCGAGGAATGATGCGGCGCTGAGACAGCAACAAAAGGATTTGTTTGGAGCGCAACTCGAACTGGCGAAGGAGTTGCGCCTGCCGGTCATTATTCACAATCGCGATGCCGATGAGGATACTCTGCAAATCCTGCGCGCTTACGCCGAAGGGCTGCCAAAGGATTGGCGGCCATGGGGTGTGATGCACTGTTTCGCCGGTGACGCGAAATTTGCGTTGGACTGCATCGAGATCGGCCTGCTCATCAGCTTCACAGGCATCCTCACGTTCAAAAACGCGGCCACGCTGCACGATGTGGCGCAGAAGGTTCCGCTCGATCAAGTTCTGCTGGAAACAGATTGTCCTTATCTCGCGCCCGTGCCGTATCGCGGGAAACGGAACGAGCCATCTTATATTCCACTCATTGCGCAGGCATTGGCACAAATCAAAGGCGTTTCTGTAGGCGAAGTCGCCAGCGCTACGACCGAGAATGCAGAGCGGTTATTCCATTTCCCAGGGGGAGTGTCACGACCATGAGTATCAAATGGTTAATTTTGGCTGCTCGTGTACTCATTGCAGTCGTGCTGGGCATTTATTTGCTGCGTTTCACTGGTGGGGCGTCTTTGCTGTTGCCGCTCGTTGGGGTATTCTATGGTCTGATCATATTTTTACTTTTCGGCTTTCCATTCATCAGAAGAATCGGCGAGAAGGTGTCACAGTTGTACGAGCCCGCCGATGAGAACTTCCCTATTGTGCCCCAGTCCAGCGTGGCCGAAGCGCGGGTCAAAGAAGGAAAATATCAGGAAGCGGTTGTCGAATATCGCAAGGTGATAGCCGAGCACCCGGCAGACGTCTATGCGCACGTTCGCATTGCGGACATTGCGGTCGAGCACCTGCACGATTTGAAACTTGCGGAGACGGAGTTGCTCGCCGCACAAGCCAAGGCAGTGCAGGAAGATGCGGCAGTATTAATCGCCCATCGATTGGCCGACTTGTATCAGCATCAGTTGAACAATCCGCAACGCGGGTTGGACGTGCTACTGAGCGTTCGGGGACGTCTGACCAGCGTCAAGCGCCTGAAGCTGATTGAGGAACGGATCGCGTTCCTGCGGCAGTTAGTGGAAGGCCATGAGATACCACAGCCTCCGAAGAGTATTCAATTGCGGAAGTCACGGTACCGAATGCACGACTGAGTGCTGTGTGGATTACAAACTGCGGTAGTAAAATCCGGCGTCTTCGGCTGCTTTGCGTGGGAAAAGATTCTTCAGATCCAGTAGGACAGGCGGATTCATTTTTGCGCGCAACTGGTCGAGTGTCAGTTGACGGAACACGCTGTGCTTGTTTACGATCAACACACAGTCCACCGTTCCGACCTGGTCAAACGCTTTATTCTCGACGCCGAAATGTTGACGCACGGTTTCGCCATCCAGCAAAGGATCGCAGCCGATCACGGATGCGCCGCGCTCCTGCAGATACCGGATCGTGCCGAGTACCTTGCTGTTGCGGATGTCGGGCACGTTCTCCTTGAAGGTCAAACCTAGAATGAGCACGGTGGCGCCCTTGACGGCTTTGCCGGCCTTGCGCAACGCGTCGATGACCATCTCGCCGACGTAAGTGGCCATCGAGTCATTGAGTAGTCGCCCCGCGAGTATGACCTGCGGATGATAACCCAGTTGTTCGGCGCGATGGGTAAGGTAATAAGGATCCACGCCGATACAGTGGCCGCCAACCAGCCCCGGATGATGTGGATGGAAGTTCCATTTTGTCGCTGCTGCTGCGAGCACTTCGTCGGTATGCAACCCGAGCCGCGCGAAAATGAGCGATAATTCATTCATCAAGGCGATGTTCAGGTCGCGCTGGATGTTCTCAATGACCTTTGCTGCTTCGGCGGTCATGATATTCGGCGCGTGATAAACACTTTTGGCGACAAGCGCGTAAAGCGTGGCGACTTCTGCCAACGTTTTGGCGTCGTGGCCGCTTACGATTTTCACAATCTTGTCGATGGTATGCTCGTTGTCTCCGGGATTGACGCGTTCCGGCGAATAACCGAGTTGGAAATCGCCGAGCCGCAGCCCCGAGCGTTTCTCCAAGATTGGCAGGCAAACTTCCTCGGTGACACCGGGATACACCGTGCTCTCGAAGATCACCATCGAACCACGGCTCAGGTTTTCGCCGACAATCTGCGTGGCGCTGATTAGCAGGGACAAGTCCGGCGCGTTTTGTGCGTCTACTGGCGTGGGCACGGCGACAATGATGTACCGGCAGTCACGCAACCGCTTCGGGTCGGTCGTCACAGTGAGATTGGGATTCTGGATGTCGTGCGCTGGCGTTTGGTGGTTGCTGTCAACGCCGCGTTGCAGTTCGGCTACCCGCTCCGCATTAACATCCAAACCAATGACGCGTAAATGCCGCGCGAACCCGCATGCCAGGGGCAGACCAACATAACCCAGCCCGACGACTCCAACGATGCCTTCCGGTTTTTTCATCAGCAGTTTGACGGTTATAGAACCCGCCTCGCGCCGGGAAGTCAAGCCGCGCTCGCAGATTCCCGCGGCAACAGCCCCGAAAGCTTTCGGGGCAACAGCCGCGCCACGATCAACGCGGCGACAGCGCATATGGCCGCTCCAAACGCCACGGCGAACGGTGTACTGGTGGCGCGGGCGATTGCTCCCGTGAGCAGGCTACCGAACGGGCCGAGACCGATAAAGGCCAGCACGTAGATGCCCATGACGCGGCCACGGAGTTCGTCAGGGGTGCGCAGTTGGACAACGGTATTGGCGGTCGCGAAGGAAATTGTCATGGCCCAGCCCGAGCCGAGCAGCAGCGCCATCGACAACCAGAGTGTCTTGGAAAGCGCAAACGCGAACGTCATCGCTGTGAATCCGAGCAAGCCACCGAAGAATAGCCGACGGTAGTGTGGTACGTCGCCAATCGCGGCCACCGTAAGCGCTCCGAGCAACGCGCCGATGCCATTGGCTGAGACCAGATAACCCAGACCCGTCGGGCCAGCCTTAAGTATGTCGCGGGCAAAGACGGGCATCAGTATGCCGTAAGGTAAAGCGAACAGGCTGATCACAGCCATCAGCAGCACGGTGTCGCGGATGACCGGGTTGCCCCATACGTAATGGACGGCTTCGAGCGTTTCCCGTTTTAGCGAGCGGGTGGCCGATTGAGGAACCGTCGGCGGCAATCGCATGACCAAGTAGGCTACAATGACAGCGAGAAAGGACAAGCCATTCAGGAAGAAACAACCCGCTTCGCCAATGGTGGCAATGAGCACGCCCGCGAGCGCGGGGCCGATCACGCGTGCGCCATTGAACATGGACGAGTTCAGCGCGATGGCATTCATGAGGTTGTCCTTGCCGACCATATCTACGACGAAACTCTGGCGAGTGGGCATATCGAATGCGTTGGTCACGCCGAGCAGAAAACCGATGATCGCGACGTGCCAGACGGTTACGACCTTCCAATAGGTCAGCGCTGCGATGATGAGCGCCAGCAGCATGGCCGCCGTCTGCGTAGCGATAAGAATAACGCGTTTGGGCGCACGGTCAGCTATCACACCCGCCGGCATCGTCAGCAAAGTCATCGGCAGGCCGCTCAGGAATGTAATCAAACCGAGCAGGAATGGTGAGTGGCTGAGGTCGTATACCAACCAGCCCAGCGCGACAGTTTGCATCCACGTCCCGATGAGCGACACCAGTTGTCCCGCGAAAAAGAGGCGATAGTTGCGATGGCGGAAGGCAACAAAGGTGCGGCGCCAGTCGAGCTTCGCTGTCACCACGCGGCGGGCCTGCGCAGCCGCGTCGACGGGAACCATGGCAATGCGCGGCGGCTCGCCCCGACAGGCCTGTCGGGGCTGCTCGCTGGAAGGTGGAGGATCGGATGTTTGCACGGCAAAAAAACTATCCAATAGCGGGATCGTCGCTGCCGCTACACAGCCTGTACCGTCACGTCCACATTGACTTCGTCGCCCGCTGTCTGCAACTTCGACCCGAGTTCGGACAGCGACACATGCGGTGGAACCGCCACGCGCATTGTCAACGCGAACATTGGAGCGCCCGTGACCGGCGCGCTCACGGTCTGCGTTTCGAGAAACTCAATGTTTGCGCCGAGTTGATATAACGTATGAGCGAACCGGTGAACGATGCCCTCGTGATCGAGACCGACGACGCGCACTTGAAAAGGCACGAATCCCTTGTCGGGACGCGCGGGCGAGGGGGGCGTTTCCTTGACCGTGGCAGTAAGGCCAAGCCGGCTGGCAAACGGCGGAAACTCCCTTTGGACCGAGGCGATCTTATCAGCCGGCCCGGAGACCAGAAGCATGAGCACGAATTCGCCGCCGAGGGTTGCCATGCGGCTGTCTTCAACGTTGCAGCCGTTCTTGAGAAGAAACTCGGAGACATCGTTGACGATCCCCGGTCGGTCGGGACCAATGGCTGTAAACACCAGATGCGCTTTCATAATGCCTGTTATTCTGCGGGACAGACAGGTACGAGGCAATCCGATTCTGCAGGCGCCCGCGACGAGGATGAAGGGAATTACTGTTGCATTTCTCGAGAGGATTCAATAAAAGTTTCCGCCAGGGGTTTCTGTAAACTGAAAGGATTACGAGTTATGCCAGTACCATTTCATGTGAATTTGAAAAACCAAGTGGCGGTTATTACCGGCGGCGGCGGCATCCTGTGCAGTGTAATGGCCAAGGCGTTGGCCGAGTGCGGAGCCAAAGTCGCCATCCTCGATCTCAAGCCTGATATGGCGCAGAAGGTCGCCGATGAAATCACCAAGGCCGGTGGCGTGGCGCGGGCATTCCCCTGCAACGTGCTGGAGAAAGCCAGCATTGAAGCCGCACACGCGCAGGTCAAGGCAGCGTTCGGTCCGGTGGACATCCTGATCAATGGCGCCGGCGGCAATCATCCCAAGGGTACGACCTCGAAGGAGCACCTCGTCCTTGAGGATCTCACCCAGAAGAAGGATGGCGTGGTGACGTTCTATGATCTGACGGTCGAGGGCATCCAGTTTGTGCTCAACCTGAATTTTATCGGCACGTTCCTGCCGACGCAGGTCTTCAGCAAGGACATGGCTCTTAAGAAACACGGTAACATCATCAACATCTCTTCCATGAATGCTTTCAAGCCGCTCACGAAAATCCCGGCGTACAGCGCGGCCAAGGCGAGCGTCAGCAATTTCACCCAATGGCTGGCGGTGCATTTCTCGAAAGTCGGTGTGCGCGTCAACGCCATCGCCCCCGGATTTTTCCTGACCGACCAGAACCGCGCGCTCCTAACGCAGTCGGACGGCTCGCCTACGGCGCGCGGCAACACAATCATGGCCCACACTCCGCAGGGCCATTATGGCAAACCGGAAGACTTGGTTGGTGTGCTGTTGTGGTTGCTAAGCGATGAGGCATCCGGGTTCGTTACCGGGCAGGTGGTCGCGATTGATGGTGGGTTCAGCGCCTTCAGCGGCGTATGAGGCCCGACGGCATCCAGTCGAAATCCAAGGTTTAACCCAGCGAAACAAGACACTCAACGAAGGAAACAAACAATGACTACACAGCAATCTGAAATCGGTCTGATCGGCCTGGCAGTAATGGGTGAAAACCTCGCCCTCAACATCGAAAGTAAAGGGTTCCCCATCTCCGTATTCAACCGCACGGTCTCGAAGGTGGACGACTTCATGAACGGTCGCGCCAAGGGGAAGAAAATCTTTGGCGCACATTCGCCGCAGGAATTCGTCGGCTCGCTAAAACGCCCGCGCAAAATCATCATGCAGGTCAAGGCCGGCAAGGCCGTGGATGAACTAATCGAACAATTGCTGCCGCTTCTCGAAAAAGGCGACATCCTGATTGACGGCGGTAACAGCCACTTCCCGGACACTATTCGCCGCACGCAGTACGCCGAGAGCAAAGGCATGCTTTACATTGGCACGGGCGTATCTGGCGGAGAGGAAGGCGCGTTGAAGGGTCCCTCGATGATGCCCGGTGGCAGCCCGGCCGCGTGGCCGCACGTGAAGAACATTTTTCAAGCGATTTGCGCCAAGACACCCGATGGCGAACCATGCTGCGATTGGGTCGGCGAAAATGGCGCAGGCCACTTCGTCAAGATGGTTCATAATGGCATCGAGTATGGCGACATGCAGATGATTTGTGAGACCTACGACCTGATGAGGCGCGGTCTGGGTATGACCAACAAGGAAATGCACGATGTCTTTACCGAATGGAACAAGGGCGAACTCGACAGCTATCTCATCGAAATCACGCGCGACATTCTTGCCTACAAGGATGAGGAAGGTAAAGAAGTGGTGGACCTGATTCTCGATGCCGCGGGCCAGAAGGGCACTGGGAAATGGACCGTTGTTGCAGCGCTCGACGACGGGATGCCACTGACCCTGATCGGCGAAGCGGTATTCGCGCGGTGCCTCTCAGCGGTGAAAGAGGAACGCGTTGCGGCTTCCCAGGAAATCAAACCCAAGGTCAAGAAGTTCACGGGTGACAAGGCGAAATTCGTAAACGATCTCCGCGCCGCACTGTTCGCATCGAAGATCGTCAGTTACGCGCAGGGCTACCAGCTCATGCGCGCCGCCGCCAAGACGTACAAGTGGAACCTCAACTACGGCGGCATTGCGCTTATGTGGCGGGGTGGTTGTATCATCCGTTCAATGTTCCTCGGCGACATCAAGAAGGCGTTCAAGCGCAACCCCGATCTGGTTAACCTGTTGCTCGATAAATTCTTCAAGAAAGCGGTCAGCAGCCGGCAAGCCGCCTGGCGCCGGGTCGTGGTCAAGGGCGCGCAACTCGGCATACCGACCCCGTGTATCAGCAGTGCGCTGGCATACTTCGATGGTTACAGGGCTGACCGGTTGCCGGCCAACCTGCTGCAGGCTTTGCGGGATTATTTTGGGGCTCACACGTACGAGAGAGTTGATAAACCCCGTGGTCAGTTCTTCCATACGAACTGGACTGGCCGGGGTGGGAATACCACATCGCAGACGTACACGGCCTGACGACGACTTTGTCTTTGTGCGGAATATTCCGCGTTATGACAAAGTGAGTTTGTGCTATTAATTAACACTGTTAGGCGGCATTATGTGCTCATGAAAACCACACGCATCAAAGCTGTCGGATGGTTGCTGATTCTGCTTGGGGCTCTGGTTGTCATCCCCGGATTGGGGCCGAATACTGGTGCGATGGGGCGGTGGACTACTTTGTTCGCCGCGGTTGGAGTTCTGATTTGTTTGTCGGGCATCTTGGTGTTATCTAGAACAGAAAAAACGGTTCGGTGGATTGCTCGGATACTCAGCGTTCTGATTATACTTTTCTGGGGCCTTTTTATCACGGCGCCCCTTGTAGGTAGTATCCGCGGAGAGCATTCATCTGGGCCGCTTTCCATGCATGACCGCATGGGCTTGACTCTGATGTTTGCTTGGCTTCTGGGTCTTGCTCTTGCGTGGAAATGGGAGCTCGCAGGCGCAGCCTTAACGCTTACGGCAATATTGATTGAGGCATTCTTTATCAATTGGAAAGTGGTGATGGGTCTGGGCATGTTGCCGCCAATTACCGCCCTCTTGTTTTTGCTCTGTTGGTGGATAGGCAGACAATCGCGTCAAGACAAGCATGCCGCCTAACAAATCGCTGCAGCCAACTCCGATAAATCGCGAGCAGGCGCCGGTTGGCGCGGCCAGCCTGCCCCGAAGGCTTTCGGGATTCCCGATTGTTTCGCGGTTCACGCATTGGTGAACCGCGCGGCTGGGCTCTGGACGTTGGCCGCCAAACATTATAGTAATTCGGCTTATCAAAGGGCGTTTTTTCATGAATACACTGAAATCTCTGCTGGGACCCATGCGCGTGCCGTTCCTGATGCTCGCGCCTGCCTGTGTTGCTGTTGGCGTCGGCACTGCGTATTGGCAGACTCGCGAAATAAATTGGCTGAACATTTTGCTGGTCCTTATTGGCGCGGTATCGGCCCACGTTAGTGTCAACGTGTTCAATGAGTATTTCGACTTCAAGAGCGGACTGGATACCAGGACACAGCGCACACCTTTCAGTGGGGGTAGTGGTACTCTCCCTGCTCATCCGGAAATGGAAGAGGCATCCTTGCTGCTTGCGTGGACGGCTCTTGCGATTACTGCTGCCATCGGCGCATACTTTGTTTGGTTGCAGGGCTGGCAATTGTTGCCCATTGGCATCTTTGGTTTGATTCTGCTGGTCACCTATACCATCTGGTGGGTTTACCAGCCCATTTTATGTCTGATAGCGCCGGGATTGGGCTTTGGCATTTTGATGGTCATGGGGACACACTTTGCCCTGACTGGCACATATAGTTGGACATCCTTCGTTGCGTCTCTTGTCGATAAAAGCATTGGGCGCAATAATTTCCCCATTACCATTGGACGACAAGCCAGCAGCGTGCTTTATGGCATCCTATTATTACTGGCTTATGTTTCGGTCGTGGTTGGTGTGATTGTGGGCTTGTTGCCTCGCTTTAGTCTGCTCGCTCTATTGACAGTTGTACTGGCTTGGAAAGCCTACCGAGGCGCTTACCAAAATGCTGAAAATATTCCCGCCTTGATATCCTCAATGGGCATAAATGTGGTTATCAACTTGACCACGCTAATTATGCTCGCCATGGGACTTTTCATTGGATAAATGACGGGCATGATAAAAGTGGGCTAACAATGCGTGCAGCGGACGGGGCTGTCGCCCCAGAAAATCGGCGTGGTTTTCATGGTTTTGTGCAATAATAGCAATGTGGTTTTGCAATCACCGCGCTGGAGTCAATGCGGGATGGCCGTTTCGTTTCCCGACAAGTCGGGATTGACATCATCATTCCGGCGTGGCTCAGTTCTCGGAGTTCGGCCCCGATTGAATCGTTCACTCAAAAAGGTGAATACACATACTATACGAATTAGCAAAAGGAGCATCAGATGAAAATTGAGCTGAAGAAGAATTGTAAGTACGCCATGGTCGTGCCATCGAGCATGGGGATTCGGATTACGCCGCCCAATGGACAGCCGGTGCATTGCGCCGGCTCGATGATCATGCAGGCCACCAGCGCGGAAACGAACGTGGCGAGCGTGGCGTCGTTTCTGGGCCTGCCGGTAAAGGTCCTGACGACATTCGTCAAGGGAAGTCCGATCGCGCAATTTATCAAGGACAACCTCAAGGGCCGCCACATGGACTACGAAGGCGTCGAGGTTCCGCAAGGCGGCCCTTGGGGCTATCGGCATCAGTTCAATATCGCCGATAGCGGTTACGGGTCGCGCGGACCCCGCGTGTGGAACGATCGCGCGGGCGAAGTGGGTCGTACGCTGAACGTGAAGGATTTCGATCTGGACCGGATCTTCGGCAAGGAAGGCGTTCAGATCCTCCACACGTCGGGCCTGATCGGCGCGCTATCACCCGAAACGGGGAAGTTCTGTCTGGAACTCGCGCGGGCGGCGAAGAAACACGGAACAAGGATTTCGTTCGACCTGAACTACCGCGCGTCGTTCTGGAAAGGCCGCGAGAAGGAACTCTCCGCCATTTTTGCCGAGATCGCGAGCGTGTCGGACATTTTGGTCGGCAACGAGGAAGACTTCCAGCTTTGCTTCGGCGTCGAAGGTCCCGAAGCGGGCGGCAAGGGCCTCACGTCAAAGATCGACGGTTTCAAGGGGATGATCCAGCGCGTGAAGAAAGCGTATCCGAACGCTTCGACGTTCGCCA
>JBEKLX010000069.1:0-10100 GCA_050008795.1 Verrucomicrobiia bacterium
TTCGTACCGGATGACGACGATGTGACCGGGCTTGACTGTGCGTTTTTCCAACGCGGCAAGGCATTCGTCCTGCGAATTGAAAACGATGGCCTTGCCTTCGAACACGAAACAGTCCGGATCTACGCCGGCGGTTTTGATGACCGCGCCTTCAGGCGCGAGGTTGCCAAACAGGACGGCCAGTCCGCCGTCTGCCGTGAACGGCGTTTCAATGCGGTGTATGATTTTCTCGTCGATAATCTGCGCGCGTGCAATGTTCTTGCCGAGCGTCTTGCCGGTGACAGTCATCGCGTCGAGGTGCAGCGCGCCGGGTTTGCGGCTGAGTTCCTTGAGGATGGCGCTAATGCCGCCCGCCCGATCCACGTCCTCGAGATGCACATCGAGTTTGGACGGCGAAACTTTGCAGATGCACGGGATGCGAGCCGAGACTTCATTGAGTCGTTCCAGTGGGTAATCAACGCCCGCCTCGCGTGCGATGGCAAAGGCATGCAGCACCGTGTTGGTTGAGCCGCCCATCGCCATGTCGAGCGCGAACGCGTTGTCGAGCGCCTTGGCGGTTACAATGTCGCGTGGACAAATATTCTTTTCCAGCAACGTCATGATTTGACGGCTGGCGGCGCGGGCCAGTTTCTTACGGCGCGGGTCAATGGCGAGGATGGTACCATTGCCCGGCAACGCGAGGCCAATGGCTTCAAGCAGGCAGTTCATCGAGTTGGCGGTGAACATGCCGGCGCAGGAGCCGCACGTTGGGCAACAGACGTTTTCCAGCATACGGAGGCGTTCAGCATCGATCTCGCCGGTCTGAAATTTGCCGACTCCTTCAAAAACCGTAATCAAGTCGCCGGATGAGCCATCTGGCAGTTGGCCGGCCTTCATCGGCCCGCCAGTGATGAAAATGGTCGGGATATTCACGCGTACGGCGGCCATAGCCATGCCGGGCGTGATCTTGTCGCAATTGGAGATGCAAATCAGCGCGTCAAAACAATGCGCCTGCACCATCGTTTCCACTGCATCGGCTATCAACTCACGGCTCGGCAATGAGTATCGCATCCCAAGGTGGCCCATCGCGATGCCGTCGTCCACGGCGATGGTGTTGAACTCGAACGGCATGCCGCCTGCCTTGCGCACGGCAGCTTTCACCACCTCGGCGAACTTCTTCAAGTGCACGTGTCCCGGCACGATATCGGTATAAGAATTGCAGATGCCGATAAACGGTTTCTGCATGTCCGCATCGGTCACGCCGCATGCTTTCAGCAACGCGCGCTGTCCTGCGCGGTCCGGTCCGGCCTTGATGGTGTCTGATCTCATGATCTGATTCCTTTCCTCGTCGCCAACAACATGTTTACTATACCGGTTTTCTTGCCGCGCAACAATCAGAGAAGCTTCCGCCTGATCGGTGTTGACCACCGCCATGCCAACGGCTAGCTTCGGGATCATGCTTACCAACGCGCACAACACCCGTCTCCATCTTCTGGCTGCCATCCTGCTCGCGTCTCTCGCACTTGCCCAGTTGTCGCCAGGCGCCGATCTTAAAGGCGACGGCAAATGGGAGTCGCTCTTCAACGGCAGGGACCTGACTGGTTGGGTGGTCATGAACGATGGCGCGTTCATGGTCACGAACGGCGTTCTCCATCTCGAAAAGAGTTCGGGCTGGCTGCGTACGGACAAGGAATACACCAACTTCATCTTTGAGGCGGAATGGCGCGCACTGGAAACCAATTACAACAGCGGTTTCTTTATCCGCGCCGGACTGGAGGGCAAACCGTTCCCCACGAACGTCTGGCAGGTGAACCTCAAAGAGAAAGCGCTCGGTCAGCTCCTGAGGGGAAAACCCGAGGTCTTGCCCTCCAAGACACCGAAGTTTCCCGTCAATGAATGGGTCAAATTCCGCATGGACGTCCGCGGCAAGAAGCTGGCGTTGGATGTCAACGGCCAGCGCGCGTGGGAATTCGATGGGCTCGACGTCGACCACGGCTACATCGGCATCCAAGCCGAAGGCCGGCCTTTCGATTTCCGCAACTTGCGGGTTCAAGAACTCGGGGTCGACCATTGACATCCACCAAGACACGGGCTCGGCTTCGCGGCAATTAATCGGTGGGAATCCGTGTAATCCGTGGACTACTTGATTCCGACTTTGCGGAAGGTATTGTCCACCTGACGCATGTGAACGCCCAGGTTGAAAAGATCGTTCACTTCGCGGCGTGTGAGCAATTTCATTACCTCGGCGTCTTCGATCAGAAATTCCTTGAACGTCTTGGCGTCGGCCCATGTTTTCATCGCATTGCGTTGCACCAAGCCATAAGCTTTCTCGCGGGTCAGACCTTTCCTAGTGAGCGCGAGCAACACGGCCTGCGAGTAAATCAGGCCCTTGCTAGCCTCGATGTTCGCTTTCATCCGCTCCGGATACACGAGCAGTTGGTCAACGATTTTCGTGAGCGTCACCAGCATGTAGTCGAGCAACGCGGTGGAATCGGGCAGAATGATCCGCTCGACGGAGCTGTGTGAGATGTCGCGTTCGTGCCAGAGGGCGACGTCTTCCATCGCCGCCAACGCGTTGCCGCGCAAGACGCGCGCCAGACCGCATAGCCGTTCGCAGGTTATCGGGTTGCGTTTATGCGGCATTGCGCTGCTGCCTTTTTGACCCTTGGCAAAGTATTCCTCCGCTTCGAGCACCTCCGTGCGTTGGAGGTGACGGAATTCCTGTGCCCAGCGGTCTATAGAACAGCCGACCAATGCGATGGCGGAGAGAAGTTCCGCATGGCGATCCCGTTGAATGATCTGTGTGGAAATATTCGCGGGCCGCAGTCCGAGCTTCCGGCAGACGTACGCCTCGACCTTCGGGCTGAGATGCGCATGGGTGCCAACCGCGCCTGAGATTTTGCCGACGGCTATGATGTCGCGGGCGCGTTGGAGCCGTTCGAGCGCACGGCCAAACTCGTCGTACATCAACGCCATCTTCAGGCCAAACGTGATCGGTTCGGCGTGGACACCGTGGGTCCGGCCGATCATCGGCGTTAGTTTGTACTTCTTCGCCTTTGCCGCGACGACTTTTTGAAGTTGTTTCACGTCGGCAATGAGGATATCGGCCGACTGGGTCATCTGCACCGCAAGGGCGGTATCGCCCACGTCGGACGAGGTTAAGCCTTCGTGGATGTGACGCGATGCGCGGCCGACGTGCTCGGCGACGTTAGTGAGGAACGCGATCACGTCGTGGTTGGTTATCTTTTCGATTTCTAGGATGCGCGCCACCTCGAATTTCGCCTTGCGTTTGATGGTGGCGAGATCTTTGCGCGGGATCCGGCGCGCTTCGCACGCCAGAACCTCGATTTGCAGCCAGATACGAAACTTGTTCTCGTCAGTCCAGATCTGACGCATCTCTTCTCGGCTGTATCGTAGGATCATGGCAGGCCGAGGCTAACGCAGCAACGGTGCAAAGTCAACGCAGCCCCACAAGCGGTAGTGGTACAGTTTGAATCCTGACGGGCTTGCTTTCATCTATGGCTATGGCATGATGGGGGTATGCCTAAGCGATCAAGCACACCGAAAGACGCGAACCAATTGGCCGCGTACATAGTCTCAAAGGCCACAAACCAACCAATCGGGGGCAAGAATCCCGCCGCCGTTGCACTTGGTAGGCTTGGCGGATTAAAGGGTGGAAAGGCTAGGGCTAAAAAACTTACCGCAGCAAAACGGTCTGCTATCGCTAAGAAGGCCGCTGCTGCCCGATGGACGCGACCTTAGAGCAGTTCATTCGTCGCGCCACAATGGGATGCTGAGGTGTTTCTTTTTCTATGACAGGGGAAGATGGCTCTTCGCCCTCCCATTTTGGATTCCGCTCTTTCGATAAGGCAACGGCTCTATCTACAGCAATTCTAGTGCTGCTGGGCGTATCGTCTCTTTCTAAAGTGGCGATTCTCATTTTTAGCCCTCCTGCACACGACCTACTGCCGTTATCTCATCTAGAAATGGTTGCATATCTCCAAACACTTTTTCAATTTCAAGTGTCGCAGGCTGTATTCTAAGTCCCAACCCATAGGACTCCCCTGATACTGTAGCTGACCCTGCCTCTTGGCGGTCAATCACAAATCCGTGAGTCGGATACTTGCTTACTAGATGTGCTGCAATCTGTTTTGCCATTGTTAGGCCATAGCTACTCTGCATCAGTCGCACTGCGTATTCTTCTGCGACCTTTAGCTCTCTCGACTTCTTAGTATAATCCACGGTATCAATTTTCTCAAGCAGGGGACGAACAAAGGTATTTGCATAATTCAAAACAAGTGGAAGGAGGGTATCCACTTTTTTATCTGTCCGCTCTTTAAGTAGAAGCATCATCTGGTCAATTGCCGACAACGAGAAGACGTTCAATCGTTCCAGCGATTGCACGGCGTCTAGTGCCGAACCATAGTCCTCCCTCTCTCTGTCGAACATTTGCACGTCTAGTGGGCCAATTTCAGCCTCTTGGCCGAATATCAGATTAGTTGCGCCAAGAGCAAGAAGGGTTGCAGCACTCTTTGCATATTGTGGAACAAGAACGGTGAACTTTCGCGTTCTGCGTTGAATGAGGCGCGCAATCCGATAGGCCATGTGAGCATCTCCGCCCGGCGACTCGATCAGCAGTGCCATCGGCTTTCCTTCCTCAATTGTAAATCTTTGGCTCTGAAATCCCTTGTACAAATGGATGCAAATCTGATTACAACATCCGGGGTCGTCGTTTTGAATTAGCAACCAAACAGGCATCTTCAGCAGGCTCTCCAGTTTTCGAACATGTTTTGCCAGTTGGTGTGGAATAGGACGCGAAGGGCCGGGATAGATGGAGGCGTGGTATTCATGCGTCTTGGATTGCGGCGGCACGGCACGACGGTGCCTCCCGTTTCCTCCTAAAATTACAGGGGATGAAGGAGTCGTTTGATGGCGGCTCTGTACGGTCTTGGGCATTGCGCTTATGACAAAAGGCTGGTGCTTTTGCTCGGCAATGTCGAGTAAATTCTTTCCTCATTCGTGGGCATTGCGATTTAGGAACTTTCATGACTTTTTGTTGTTGACTTTGCTTGACCGCTCAAGCATATTATCACCATGAACAAACTGAGTATTGAAAAGCGAATCCAAGCGGTTGCCGCATTGGTCGAAGGCAACTCGCTGCGGTCGGTTGTGCGCATGACTGGTGTCCACCGCACCACAATTCAAAAGCTGCTGGTCGAGTTGGGCGTGGCCTGCTCTGCGTATCAGGACAAAGTTTTCCGTAATCTCAAGTTGCGACGAATCCAGTGCGATGAGATTTGGAGCTTCGTCGGCTGCAAAGAAAAGAACGCCAAGCTCGCGCACAAGGCTAAGGGTTGGGGCGATGTCTGGACTTGGACGGCACTCGACGCGGAAACAAAACTGATTCCTTGCTGGCGTGTTGGCAGTCGCGGTGCTGCCGACGCCTATCACTTCATCCACGATCTGAAAAACCGTCTTGCCAATCGTGTGCAACTCACAACGGATGGACACAAGGCATACCTGAGCGCCGTCGAGGACGCTTTCGGAAGCGAGATTGACTACGCGATGCTGGTCAAGCTCTACGGTGACGAATCCAAGGGTGGAGAAGTCCGTTACAGTCCAGTGCAATGTATTGGTGCGCGTAAGACCGTTATCAAAGGCAATCCAGTCGCTGAACACGTCTCCACCAGCTACACGGAACGTCAAAACCTCACGATGCGGATGTCTATGCGCCGATTTACGCGGCTGACTAATGCGTTCTCCAAGAAAGTTGAGAACCATGAGGCGGCGGTTGCGCTTCATTTCATGCACTACAATTTTTGCCGGATTCACCAGACGTTGCGTGTCACGCCAGCAATGGCGGCGGGAGTCTCCGATCACGTTTGGAGTTTGGAAGAAGTTATAGCCCTGCTGCATTAGCCCTTTTCCCCTTCCGTAGGCCCTTCTCCCCTTCCGTAGGCCCTTCTCCCGTGGCAGGATTAGGGCTGATGCCACCCAAACCACAAACCCTACCAACGGAAGGAGACACAAAATGAGCGTTTCCGATACCGCCAAAGACGTTATTCGTATCGCTAGTACCGCAGGGCTTTCTAAAGACGTGATTGACTTGATGGAGAAGAAGCTTTCTCTGCTCACGGAGGAGCTTCAAAGCGCGCAAGCGCGAATAAAAGAGCTTGAATCTGAGAACGCAGATTTGCACAGCAAGATTCCCAATGCGTCGCCAACGGCACCAACATTCACCGCAGAGGAAAAATCCATTATCCGATGCCTCGCCTGCTGGCAAGATGGCGGCGATCAAGAACTCGCGCAAGTCTTGCGCCAGACGATTGGAGCGATTAAGAAATACCTGAATAAATTGAAGCAGATCGGCTTTTCGGATTCCAGCAGCTATATGCCCCAGATGGGCACCATTTGGTATCTTACGGATAGGGGAAATGCTTTTGCTGTCGATAATGGCCTTGATTCCGGTGCGCCCCCGCGTTTGTATCCACGCGGCCTTTCCCGCGAATAAAACGCGGCACAAGCAATAGTAGTATTTGTTCACAGCTCACCGCCTTTAGGCGGGAGTGGAACACAACTAGAATTCTCCGCTAAATTATGCGGGCGGCAAACTGTACCACTACCCCACAAGCGGAGACGGGCTGGAAGCCTGGCGAGTGGTGTGGTACACCTCCGGTGTGAAGCGATCCTTTCTTCTGGTGATTGTCCTCATGTGCCTCGGCGCGAAGCCGGCACCGCCGGCGCTCGACCTTTATGTCGCATCGAATGGACGCGATTCGTGGTCGGGCATGCTGGCCGCACCCAATCCTTCCAATACTGACGGCCCGTTCGCGACGCTCGAACGCGCTCGCGATGAGATTCGGCAGCGTAAGGGAAAACCTGGTCGCAGTTCGTTCTCGCAGCTGGTCACCGTTTGGGTGCGTGGCGGTGATTATTTTCTAGACGCGCCATTTCAACTCACCGTTGAAGATTCCGGGACCGAGAAAGCGCAGATTACATATCGCGCGCTTGGCAACGAGATCGTGCGGCTAATCGGCGGCGTGCCGGTGAAAGGATTCAAGCCGTACAAGGGCGAGATTCTACAGGCGAATGTGTCTGATCTTGGCCTAGCGCGGTTGCCGCGCGACGCGGGCGACCGGATGCGCGGCTGGGCGCCATCGTTCGAGTTGTTCTTCCGCGGTCAGCGGCAGGAACTTGCCCGTTGGCCTAACCGGCAGCCCGGCGATCCTCGCGGCGGCGAGTGGGCGTTCATCGCAGACGTTGGGCTAAGGGGCAGCCGGACCCGGTTCAAATATACAGGCAACCATCCCGCGCGCTGGCAGCGGCCCAAAGAAGGGCAAGTTCATGTCTGGCCGTGGTACGATTGGTTCGATGAGTTCATCGGTATTGATTCGATTGACGCCGAGAGGCATGAGATCGCACTGGCAGAGGAAGCGCATCACCTCTTGAAACCGGGCCGCCGGTTTTATGTCCGCAATGTATTCGAGGAACTCGACGCGCCAGGTGAATGGTATTTCGATCGCATGACGCAGACGCTGTATTTTTGGCCGCCGTCACCACCAGCTAATGGCGATCTTGTAGTCTCCACGCTGAAGAATATCGTGACGTTGCAGGATACAACCAATGTCACTGTACGCGGGTTCACCATTGAAGCGTGCCGGGGCGATGCGGTACGCGTGCTCGGCGGGGCGCACAACACAATCTCGGGTTGCACGGTGCGTAACACTGGCCAGTTCGGAATTGTCATCACCGGCGGCATGGAAAACGGCGCCGCCGGCAACGACGTGTACGACACGGGTTATGGCGGGATCAGCCTCGGCGGAGGCGACCGCGCGACGTTGACACCTGCAGGCCACTACGCGATAAACAATCACATCCATCATTTCGGGCGAATCCTGGAGTGTAACCAGCCCGGTGTGGCAGTGGGCGGGGTCGGCCAGCGCGTGGCACACAATCTGATTCATGATGGCCCGCATTGCGCGATTCAGTTCAGCGGCAACGAGCATGTCATCGCCTACAACGACGTTCATCACGTCTGCTGGGAAAGTTCCGATGCCGGTGCGTTGTACGCGAGTGGCGACCTGACGTCGCGCGGGAACGTCATTGCCTACAACAAATTCCACGACATCGAGGGTTGGACGCTGGTCAGCGGCGCGAACTGGCCGTTGGACACCGGCCCGGATCCCGACGGCATGGTAACCTATCAATCTCATCACTATGTCTGGGCGGTGTACCTCGATAATCTTCAGGGCGGCACGCTAATCAAGGGTAACGTGTTCTACCGTCTGCCCGGCCCGTCCATCCACATAGGCGGCGGACAGTATAATCGGATCGAGAACAACATTTTTGCCGATTGCGATCGGGGCGTGCTTATCAACACACGTGACAAATACGGCGAACAGCAGCGGCTGCTGGCACAGGTCGACTACAAGAGCCCGCCTTGGAGCACAAGGTATCCAGAGTTGCTAAAGCTGCTCGACGCCGACCCGCGTACGCCGGCGCACAACACGATTCTGCGCAACATCTTTGTCTGCCCGCGCGGCCCGTACCAGTTCAGTCCATTCGATCCGGCCACCAGTCGTGTGGATTCCAATATCGTCTGGACCGGCGCCAACCCATTGACGATCTTCGCCACGTTCTACAGGCAACCCGGCGGCGGCAAGAACCTAAACTGGGACGCTTGGCGCGCTCTCGGCTTCGATATGGCATCCGTGCTTGCCGCGCCGTTATTCGTGGATGCGGCCGCAGACAACTATGATCTCGCGGATAACTCACCGGCGTTCGCCCTAGGGTTCAAGAGAATCCCGGTGGAACAAATCGGGTTGTATCCCGACGACCTTCGCGCCTCATGGCCGCCTCCGCGGCCGGATCCGCGCCATCTCGCGAAAGAACCAACCACCCAAACCATCCATCTACTGCCTAAACGGTAAAACTGGAATGCGTGCGGTTTGATGCTGGACAACCAGAATTTTCTGGGGCAGTAGAATAGACGCGGCTTTTTACACCGTAAGAAAGATTTTCAGGAGAAATTGTTATGAACCGGATTCTGCAGAAACGCGTGGTACCCATTGCTGTGCTCGAAAAGGCCGAGGACGCCGTGCCGCTCGCCAAAGCGCTCCAAGCCGGCGGACTTGACATTATTGAGGTCACGCAACGGACTGCTGCCGCCGAACAGTGTATCCGCAATATCAAGCAGGCGTTTCCCGTCATGCTCGTCGGCGCGGGGACGCTATTGACGGTGGATCAGGTCAAACGGGCCCATACCGCCGGCGCGCAGTTCGGCGTCGCCCCGGGTTTCAACGAGACAGTTGTCAAGGCCGCGCTCGACCTCGGCATGCCATTCGTGCCGGGCGTCGCCACGCCGTCGGAAGTCGAGCGAGCGAGCGCGCTCGGCTGCAAACTGCTGAAACTTTTCCCAGCCGACGTGCTTGGCGGAGTGAAATTCCTCAAGGCGCTCACCGGCCCGTTCGGTCACACAGGGGTAAAATTCATCCCGCTCGGCGGTGTGAACGCGCAGAACGCCGCTGATTATCTCGCGTTGCCGATTGTCGCGGCCATCGGCGGGTCGTGGCTTGCCGACAAGAAGCTCGTTGCCGAGAAGAATTGGGCGGAGATCACGCGTCTAACCACAGAGATCATCGTCCTCGCTGCGAAGAAGTAAGAGCAGTCCCTCGGCGCACGAGCGCGGCTCATTGCGGAGCCGGATACTGCCAGACCCAATCGCCTTTTTCTTGGTCAATGCGACCGTCTTTCATTGGTCCGACAACTCCGCCGTCGTCCGTCTCGTTCCAGCCGACCGAGTAGAGGATAAATTGTCCACTGGCCTCGCGGCGATAATGCAGCGGCTGACCGTTTATGACATCGTGAGGCAGCTTGGCGATGAACCGCGGCGCGAGTGCGTCGAGTGATTCAGGATATTCGCCGTGCGCGAGCCGGTAACGCTCCAGCGCGATCGCCACCCGTGCCAAATCCACGGAAGATTGTCCGCTGGCAAATCGTCTTGCGGCGGCACCGAGTGCAGGCAGCAACATTTTTTCGATAATGTTGTAAGGGGTGTAATGTCTGGTGTCAGCTTCGACTGCTGCATCGGCACGATGGGCGGCCGACGGCGAAATAATTCCCCG